>NZ_JBFODF010000025.1:0-6068 GCF_040908165.1 Aeromonas sp. R6-1 | reverse complement strand
TATGCCAGTTTCAGCCAAGCGCGGGGCATAACACATCAGGTGGTGTACAACCGTCGAGGTGAGCGAGTCATTGGGGCATACCACATCCAGCATGTAAACGGATATCACCGTCGGTTGAAAGAGTGGATGGAGCGGTTCCATGGGGTAGCGACCCACTATCTGAGAAATTATCTGGGTTGGCGAAGGATGTTGGAGCGCTACGGGCGGGAAGTGAATGTACCACGTTGCTTGCATGAGGCGCTGGGGCGCCCCATGCAACACGTAATTGGGACATAGCCTTTTTTATAGGCTTCAATCTGTCTGTTTGCATCATCCGGACGACAGGCCAGGTGTCTAAGCCAGCCAGTAACGGGGATCGTCATCCCCGCCCCTTCCGATGCCGCTCAGCGAAGGCTTAACCGCCGACGGCAATACGCTTCATGTCCTTCATGTAACCACGCAGGGTCTGGCCGATCTTCTCGATCGGGTGGTTGCGGGTCGCTTCGTTGGCAGCCAGCAAGGCCAGGTTGTCCACCGCCTTGCTCTCGGCACGGGCACTGCCCAGGTCCCCTGCTTGCAGAGTCGGCATGAAGTGCTCGCGCAGCAGCGGCACGGCGGCGTTGGCGAACAGGTAGTTGCCGTACTCCGCGGTATCGGAGATGACCACGTTCATCTCGTACAGACGCTTGCGGGCGACGGTGTTGGCGATCAGCGGCAGCTCGTGCAAAGACTCGTAGTAGGCGGACTCTTCATAGATGCCGGAGGCCACCATGGTTTCGAACGCCAGCTCGACACCCGCCTTGACCATGGCCACCATGACCACACCATTGTCGAAGTACTCCTGCTCGGCGATCTTGCCGGCATAGGCAGGGGCATTCTCGAAGGCGGACTTGCCGGTCTCTTCGCGCCAGCCGAACAGCTTGGCATCGTCTTCGGCCCAGTCAGCCATCATGCCGCGGGAGAACTCGCCGGCGATGATGTCATCCATGTGCTTCTCGAACAGCGGACGCATCAGGGTGCGCAGTTGCTCGGAGAGCTCGAAGGCACGCAGCTTGGCCGGGTTGGAGAGACGGTCCATCATCAAGCTGATGCCGCCCTGCTTCAGGGCCTCGGTGATGGTCTCCCAGCCGAACTGGATCAGCTTGCCGGCATAGGCCGGGTCGGTGCCCTCGGCAACCAGCTTGTCGTAGCAGAGCAGGGAACCGGCCTGCAGCATGCCGCACAGAATGGTCTGCTCGCCCATCAGGTCGGATTTCACTTCCGCGACGAAGGAAGATTCCAGCACGCCGGCACGGTCGCCACCGGTAGCAGAGGCCCACGCCTTGGCGATGGCCATGCCCTCACCCTGGGGATCATTCTCCGGGTGGACTGCGATCAGGGTCGGTACGCCGAAGCCGCGCTTGTACTCTTCACGCACTTCGGTGCCCGGGCATTTGGGTGCAACCATCACGACGGTGATGTCGGAGCGGATCTGCTGACCCTCTTCCACCACGTTGAAACCGTGGGAGTAACCAAGAGCGGCGCCCTGCTTCATCAGCGGCATCACGGTTTTGACGACGTCGGAGTGCTGCTTGTCCGGAGTCAGGTTCAGCACCAGATCGGCGGTCGGGATCAGCTCTTCATAGGTGCCGACCACGAAGCCGTTGTCGGTGGCCTTCTGCCAGGAGGCGCGCTTCTCGGTGATGGCGGCCTTGCGCAGGGCGTAGGAGATGTCCAGCCCGGAGTCGCGCATGTTCAGACCCTGGTTCAGGCCCTGGGCGCCACAGCCCACAATCACCACCTTCTTGCCCTTCAGCACGTTGCAGCCGTCCGCGAACTCTTCGCGCTGCATGAAACGACACTTGCCCAGCTGGGCCAACTGCTGACGCAGGTTCAAGGTGTTGAAATAGTTAGCCATGGTGATTGCTCCGTTCGATTGATTCCATGCCGGATAGCGGCGTTGTCGAAACCACTATAGCGCGGGACACTTATTGCCTGAACTGATATATTCGAAACAGTACGTTGCAGGAATTGAAATGTGATTTCCCGCAATCTCCCACCGCCGAGCCATCGTGCTACAGGGCGCCTGACAACGCCGCAGGAATAAAAAGATGGACCTTCGCAATCTCGAACTGTTTCTCCACCTCGCCGACTCCCTCCACTTCGGCAAAAGCGCCGATGCCATGGCGGTCAGCCCCTCCACCCTGAGCCGCGCCATCCAGCGACTGGAGCAGGAGACCGGCTGCGTGCTCTTCGAGCGGGACAACCGCTCGGTGCGGCTCACCCCTGCTGGTGACAAGCTACGGGAGTTTGGCGGTGCCTTGCTGCAGGAGTGGCGCCAACTCAAACAGGAGCTCAAGCGCAGCGACGAGCCGCTGCAAGGGCGGCTGCGGGTGTTCTGCTCGGTCACCGCCAGCTACTTTCTGCTGCCCGAGGTACTGGAACGCTTTCGTCGCCGTTATCCCCAGCTGGAGATCAAGCTGGAGACCGGCGACCCTGCACTGGCAGTGGACAAGATCCTGGCTGACGAAGCCGATCTCGCCATCGCAGCGAGGCCGGATGCGCTCTCGTCCAAGCTGGAATTCGCCAGCCTGCAACAAGTCCCTCTGGTGTTCATCGCCCCCCGCAATGCCCCCCAGCAGGGTCAGTGGTTCCCCCAGGGCGAACCTGACTGGGAGCGCCTGCCGCTGATCCTCTCCGAACAGGGGCTGGCCCGAAAGCGCTGTGATCAATGGTTTCGCAACAAGGGGATAGCTCCCAACATCTATGCAGAAGTGGCGGGCAACGAGGGCATCGTCGCCATGGTGGCCCTCGGCTTCGGTGTGGGTGTCGTGCCTGCCGCCGTCATCGATCACAGCCCCATGGGGGACAAGGTGCGTGTGGTCGAGCCCAAACCGGCGCTCAAGGCGTTCGACGTCGGTATCGCCGTGCTCAAGAAGCGGCTGGAAGAGCCGCTGATCCGCGCCTTCTGGGACACTGCACGCGGCCAGGGAGGCCTTCGCTGATCCGGCAGGCGTCGGAGCCACAGTGAGTGTCAAATGTATCAGTATTAAAGTGGGGGAGAAGAGGGGACACTGGCCGGCACCATCCAGCCACCATCAAGGAATAGAGCGTGAGCCAGCATCTTGTCGAAATCCGCAGTGCCATCCTGTTCGCAGAATATCTGCAAAGCCTCGGGGTCCAGCGCCATGAACTCGATCGGGAGCAGGAGATCTATCTCCAGGACAGGCACCTCGCCACGGTGCAATGCATTCAGGGGGAGCTGCGCTTTTATCTGCGCGCCAGCGCACTGGCCAGATCGTGATCCGCAATCGGTCACAGAACCCGCACGCAAAGCGTATTAGACTGGCACCATCCGCCCCCCTCGCCCCGGGGGCCACCATGAGGAGTGCCCATGAAACAAAGCGGCCTGGATCGGCTCTTCAAACCTCACTCGATTGCCGTCATCGGCGCCTCCAGTGATCCGCAGAAAGCAGGCCATGTGGTCATCCGGCACCTGCTGGCGGGTCAGTTCCAGGGCCCTATACTACCCGTAGCCCCCCGCAGCCAGGCCATCGCTGGCGTGCTCGCCTATCCGGACATAGAGAGCCTTCCCCTCTCCCCCGATCTCGCCATCGTCTGTACCCGGCGCGAACGGGTACTGCCGCTCATCGAGGAGCTCGGCAAGAAAGGAACTGGAGCCGCCATCATACTGGCCGCCCAGTTCTCCACTGACGAGCACCTGCGGCTCAAGCATCTGTGCCAGCAATACGGCATTCGGCTGCTCGGCCCCAACAGCATGGGCATGCTGCTCCCCGGGCAGGGTATCAACGCCAGCTTTTCCCCCATTGCAGCGACTCCGGGACAGGTGGCGTTTCTCTCCCAGTCGGCAGCGGTCAGCACCACCATCCTGGATTGGGCCAAGCAGCGCGAAATCGGCTTCTCGGCCTTCATCTCCCTGGGCGATCATTGCGACATCGACTTTGGCCAACTGCTGGATCAGCTCTCCCGGGACGGGACGACCCGCGCCATCCTGATCTACATGGACAAGCTGCACGATGCCAGGCACTTTCTCTCCGCCGCCCGTGCCGCCTCGCGCAACAAACCCATCCTGATCCTCAAGAGCGGTCGGCATGACCCGGCCAACGGTCTCGACAATGTCTATGATGCCGCCATCCGCCGAGCTGGCATGCTGCGCGTCCGGGATACCCACGAACTGTTTGCCACTGTCGAGACCCTGAGCCACTCCCTGACCCTCAAGGGGGAGCGGCTCGCCATCCTCTCCAACGGGCGCGGCCTCGCCAACATGGCCGCAGACGTACTGCTGTCTCGGGGAGGCAAGCTGGCGATGCCACCCCTCGACATCGGCAGCGATGCAGATATCGAGGCCTACAAGAGTGCACTCGAGACGCTGCTCCAAGGGGACAGTGCCGATGCCATCCTGCTGATCCATGCACCGTCCCTCACCGCCCGAGGTGTCACCCTCGCCAGCAACCTGAACGACTTCATCAAGCAGCATCCCAGGGCCAGACGATTCAACATCCTGACCAACTGGGCAGGCGAATACTCCGCCCAGGAGGGGAGACGCCTGTTCAATGAGGCGGGCATCCCGACCTATCGCACCCCGGAAAGCGCCGTCACGGCCTTCATGCACATGGTGGAATATCGCCGCAACCAGAAGCAGTTGATGGAAACACCGGCCTCCCTGCAGGGCGACAGGCTCGATGTCGAGCGCTGCCAGCAGCTCCTTGGGCAAGCGCTGGAGCGCCAGCAGCGGGTGCTGGACACCCACCTGGCCCATCCCATCTTGCAGGCAGCCGGGCTATCCACCCTCGCGACCTGGATCGTCTCCGATGCCATCGAAGCCGCACTGACTGCAGAACAGATTGGCTACCCCGTAGCGGTGAAGCTGCGATCTCCCGACATCGCCCACAAATCCGATGTACACGGTGTCATGCTGAACCTGCGCACCTCGGCAGAAGTCGCCCAGGCGGCAGATGCCATTCTGGACAGGGTACGTCAGCACGATCCTGGCGCCCGCATAGAAGGGCTGCTGGTACAACGCATGGCACGCCGCAGCGGGGGTCTGGAGCTACGGATCCGCTTGCAGCAGGATCCGGTCTTCGGCCCCGTCATCCTGCTCGGGGAATCCGGCGCCGAGCCCCGCGAAATGGTCGCGGCCCTTCCTCCCCTCAACCAGGCACTGGCTCGCTACCAGATCATTGGTGCCCTCAAGGACGGCAAGATCCGCGAGCAGGCCAGTCCGGTACGGCTCGATATCGACGCCCTCGGCCAGGTGCTGTGCCAGCTCTCCGAGCTGCTGCTGGCCTTCCCCGAGATACAAGAACTGGATCTGCACCCGCTGCTGGCCTGTGGCGAAGAGATGGTGATCCTGGATGCCCGGCTCGTCCTGGCAGAGCGAGGACAGCAAGTGCTGCCACTGGCCATTCGCCCCTATCCCACCGAGCTGGAAGAGGGTGCCTGGCTGAAAGATCAGAGTCATGTGCTGCTGCGCCCCATTCGCCCCGAAGACGAGCCGGCCCACAAGCAGTTCGTGCGGCAGGTGTCTGATGAAGACAGGTACAAACGTTTCTTCGCCGACGTGGGGGAGCTGGGGCATGAGGAGCTGGCCCGCATGACCCAGATCGATTATGACCGGGAAATGGCCTTCGTCGCCGTGGGTCAGGACGGCCCTTTTAGCCAGCAGATCCTGGGAGTGGTGCGAGCCATTGCCAGCCCGGATCAATCGGATGCGGAGTTTGCCATCCTGGTCCGCTCAGACTTGAAAGGGCTCGGACTCGGCAAGTTGATGATGGAAAAGATCGTGCGCTATGCCAGAGAGCGTGGCATAGGCCAGCTCTCTGGCATGACCATGCCCAGTAATCGCGGCATGATCAATCTGGCCAAACGGCTCGGTTTCAAGATCGATATTCAGCTGGAAGATGGGATAGTCAACATGGAGCTGCCCTGTGCTGATCAGGTTATATAACGATACAATCGTGGTGGTAAATCAACCAGATATGGATGGATAACGTGAATTTCAGGCAATAAAAAACCCCGCTCGAGTGAGCGGGGTTCTTCGTGTTGGGTGCCTGGCAGTGTCCTACTCTCGCATGGCGAATGCCACACTA
>NZ_JBFODF010000024.1:43306-77160 GCF_040908165.1 Aeromonas sp. R6-1 | reverse complement strand
CACAACGTCGTTGCCGCCGTGAGCTGGCGGTACAACCCCTTGTTGGCAAGGGAGGGAAGCGCGCGAGGGCGCTGCGTCCAGGATGGATACGGCATTGAAATCGGAGCCTCGGGCTGCGTTTTTCATTCATCAAAGACCGTCATGCGAGAACGGGGGCCATCGGGCCCCCGTTTTGCTTTTGCAGAGGTTGGCTGCCTGCGACTCAGCGTTGCAGGGCGGCCAGGGCCAGCTCGACCCGCTTGGCGTACTCGGGGTCGGCCTGCTCGAAGTGCCTGAGCTGGGCCGCGACGATGGCGTCATCCTCCACATTGATGAGGGAGCGGGCCAGGTTGGCGGCGAGGCGGGCACGCTGCCCCTCGTCCATCAGGCGGAAGAGATCCCCCGGCTGGCTGTAGTAGTCGCTGTCGTAGTCGCGAAAATCGTAGTGCAGGGCAGCCCCTTCCAGACTCAGGGCCGGTTCGTGCTGCTCGCTCGGCTGCTGGGTGCCGAAGCGGTTCGGTTGGTAGTTGGGGCTGGCGCCACCGTTGCTGTCCGCCCGCATGGCGCCGTCGCGGTGGGCACCGTGGTGGAACGGGCAGCGCGGGGCGTTGACCGGCAGCAGGCCGTGGTTGACGCCGAGGCGGTAGCGCTGGGTGTCACCGTAGGAGAACAGGCGACCCTGCAACATGCGATCCGGCGAGAAGCCGATGCCGGGCACCACGTTGGCCGGGGTGAAGGCGGCCTGCTCCACGTGGGCGAAGTAGTTGTCCGGGTTCTGGTTGAGTTCCAGCACGCCGACCGGGATGAGCGGGTAGTCCTTGTGGGGCCACACCTTGGTGAGGTCGAACGGGTGGATCGAGTAGGTCTGGGCTTCGGCCTCTGGCATCACCTGCACATAGACCTTCCAGCGCGGGAAGTCCCCCCGTTCGATGGCGTTGAACAGATCTGCCTGGCTGGTCTCTCTGTCCTGACCGACGGCGGTGGCCGCCTCTTCATCGGTGTAGAAGCGGTGGCCCTGCTCGGTCTTGAAGTGGAACTTGACCCAGAAGCGCTCGTTCGCGTCGTTGATGAAGCTGAAGGTGTGGCTGCCGTAGCCGTTCATCTCCCGCAGGCTCCTGGGAATGCCGCGATCGCTGAAGAGGATGGTGACCTGGTGCAGGGATTCCGGGTGGCGGGACCAGAAGTCCCAGGCGGCGGTGGCGCTGCGCAGGTTGGTGCGGGGATCCCGCTTCTGGGTGTGGATGAAGTCAGGGAATTTCAGGGGATCGCGAATGAAGAACACCGGGGTGTTGTTGCCCACCAGATCCCAGTTGCCCTGCTCGGTGTAGAACTTGAGGGCGAAGCCGCGCACGTCGCGCTCTGCGTCGGCGGCGCCCTTCTCGCCGGCCACGGTGGAGAAGCGCAGGAACACCGGGGTCTGCTTGCCGACGGCGTTGAACAGGTCAGCCTTGCTGAAGGCGCTGATGTCGTGAGTCACGGTGAAGGTGCCGTAGGCGCCCGAGCCCTTGGCGTGCACCACCCGCTCGGGAATGCGCTCGCGGTCGAAGTGGGCGAGTTTCTCCATCAACCAGATGTCTTGCATCAGGACGGGGCCGCGGGGGCCGGCGGTGAGGCTGTTGTTGTTGTCGACGACGGGGGCGCCGTTGGCGCTGCGCAGGGTCTTGTCGGTCATGGCGGGTCTCCTTGTGATGAGTCGCCAGACTAGGTGAAGTGGGGGAGCGGCTCCAATGGAGTGTGCCTAACCCTTTGATTGGTTTCGCTGATGGGGGTGGAAACAGACGCCAGCCTTGCGGCAAGATGGGATTCAGCCAATCAGGAGGTCTCATGTCCATCACCATTCGCCGCGCCGGGCCGGAAGATGCCGCCGCCCTGCGGGATCTTCACGCCATGCCCCATGCCCAGGCGGGCACCCTGCAACTTCCCTTCCCCTCCTTGCAGCAGTGGGAGCAGAAGCTGACCCCGCGGGATGGCATCTACAGCCTGCTGGCGGAGTGGGAGGGGGAGGTGGCGGGGGCGCTGGTTCTGATGGTGGAGCCGGCCCCCCGTCGCCGCCACGTGGCGAGCATCGGCATGGCGGTACACGATGACTGGGCCGGGCGCGGGGTGGGCACTGCCCTGATGCAGGCTGCGCTGGATCTGGCGGACAACTGGCTCGGCTTGACGCGGGTGGAGCTGACGGTCTGGGCCGACAATCAGGCGGCCCTGGCCCTCTATCGCAAGGCGGGCTTCGTGGAGGAGGGCGTAGCCCGGGATTACGGCCTGCGTCATGGGGTGCTGGTGGATGCCCTCTACATGGCCAGGGTGCGCCGATGATCGACTATCGCGAGCGCCTGACGCCGGTGCTGCGGGCACTGGAGCAGGATCCGGATCTCTCCATCGAGGCGCTGGCGAGTCGCGCCTGCCTCTCCCTCTACCACTTCCACCGGGTATTCACCGCCGTGGTGGGGGAGGCCCCCGGCGAGATGTGCCGCCGCCTGCGGATGCAGCGGGCGGCCTGGCAGCTCTGCTACACCGATGCCAGCGTCACCGCCATCGCTCTGGGGGCGGGGTTTGGCAGCTCCCAGGCTTTCGCCAAGGCGTTTCGTCGTCACTATGGTTGCACTCCGGGGGCGTTTCGCCGCGACAAGGGCAAGAACGGACACCTGGATCGCAAGGAAGGACACGCATGGCAAGGGTCACTCCCTTATGCTGAAGGCCACTCATCAGCAAGGAGCAACACCATGAACACCGTCGAGATGGACGCCCGCACCCTGGCCTATATCCGCGTGACCGGCCCCTATGGCGAAGGGTATGACGCCGTCTGCCATCGCCTTCACCAGTGGGCCGCGCCCCGTGGCCTGGAAGGGGGAGAGTGGATCTTCATCTACCACGACAACCCCGAGGTGACGCCGCCGGCCCAGTGCCGCACCGATATCGGCATCAGCGTGCCGGTAGGTACCCTGGGGGCGGGGGAGGTGGAAATTCAGCTCATCCCCGCCGGACGCTACGCCCAGTCCCGCTATCTTATCACGGATCGCAGCCAGTACGGGGAGCGCTGGCAGGAGCACATCGGCGATATCGTCGCGGCCGGGCTCGCCTTTGGGGACGGCCCCTGCTTCGAGCTCTATCACAGCGTGAGCAATGACCCCCTGCGCGATGACGTGAGCTTCTGCTCCAGCGTGCGCTAGGCAGGCGGCAATAAAACGAGGCGCCCAAGGGCGCCTCGTTTTATTTGGGGTCCATGACCACCGCAGATATCAGGGCTGGCTGGGCACCTTGTTGCGGCGGGACTTCCACCACCAGCGAAGCCGGATCTGGGAGATGAGCATCCCCGCCAGCATCAGGGCGCAGCCGACCACGGCCCGTTCGTCCAGATGTTCCCCCAGCAGCAGGACACCGCCGATGGCGGCGAACACCGTCTCCAGGCTGAGGATGATGGCGGCGTGGGCCGGATGGGCACCGCGCTGCCCCACCACCTGCAGGGTATAGCCGATGCCGACCGAGACTAGACCGGCGTAGAGCAGCGCCTGCCATCCCGCCACGGCACCACTCGCCGTCGGGGTCTCGATGATGAAGGCCGTGGCCAGGCTGAGCAGGCCGCACACCACGAACTGCACCCCGGCAAGACGAATGGGGGCGACCCGGTTCGAGTAGTGATCCAGCACCAGCAGGTGCACGGCCCAGAACAGGGCCCCGATCACTTGCAGCAGATCGCCGTAGCCGATGGTGAACTCCTCGGTGACGCTGAGGTAGTAGAGCCCGGCCATGGCGATGAGGGCGCCTACCCAGGTGTTGGCCCCGGTCTTGTGGCGCAGGGCCAGGCCGATGACGGGGACCAGGATGATGTAGAGGCCGGTGATGAAGCCCGCCTTGGCGGCCGTGGTGTAGAGCAGTCCCACCTGTTGCAGGGAGGCGGCGGAGAAGAGCACGGTGCCGGCGATGAGGCCCCCGGTCAGCAGCAGGCGGTGATCACCGGCAGGCTGGGGCGGCTGGCGTGACTTGAGCCACCACAAGAGCGGCAGCAGGGAGAGGGCGCCCAGCAGGAAGCGCAGGCCGTTGAAGGTGAAGGGCCCCATGTGATCCATCCCCAGACGCTGGGCGACGAAGCCCAGCCCCCAGATGGCGGCGGCCATCAATAACATCATGTTTGAACGCATACGGAATCATCCCTGAGAAAGAGTCTCGGCGGCACTCGGGCCCCGCCATTACGATACCTGCGAGAAGGGGCGTTTGTCGTCAGCCATTTGTTGCCGGGCGAGGGCAGGATCAGCGGCTGGCCAGCTTGGCGAGCAGGGGCAGCAGGGCGAGCAGCAGCAGGTTGCCCCTAAGGATCCAGATCACCCAGAACTGCTGCTGGGTGGAGACAAGGGGAGCCCGTCCCTGGCGCAAGGATCGGCGCCAGTGGTGGAACAGCCGGCTGGGGTAGCCAAAGCTGATGGCCATGGCGAAGAACATCAGCAGCTTGGTGCGGTAACCCGGATTGGCAAGCAGGATGGCCGGTGGCTGGGGATGGGCGACCACCAGCAGCACGCCCGTGATGAAGATGAGCAGCAGGGCCAGGGCGGCCAGGCTGTCAGCCAGCAGCAGCTTGCGCACCTGCTCGATGGACATGCCGCGCCGGAACAGGAAATACTCCGAGGTGATGGCACCGGTCAGGGTGATCACGGCGCAGTAATGGAGGGCAGTCAGCAGTTCCGGTTTCAACATCCAGGCCAGTTCCTTCTCGTTGGCCACATGATGCGCTTCCCTTTGGACGCCATCAGGTGGGGCTGATATTCTGACACTACACGATGTCAGGGGATAGCATGGAGTCAGGGTTGGATAAGCGAGCAGTCTCCAAAAAGACCTGGTCCCTGGTGGCACGGATGCGCCTGGGCCTGCTTCTGCTCTTCATTCCCGTCCTGATGCTGGGTGCCATCTACTACCTGCACATGGAGCGCAGCCTGCAGCGAGAGCTGCAACAGCGCCTGCTCGCCACCAATCACCAGTTGCGCCATGTCTTCATCGAGCCCTACCTAAACGAGATGGAGCGTCAGTTCTCCCTCATCTACGACCAGATCAAGGTGGAGGACATCAGCGGCCCCCGTTTGCGCAACACCGACTCCTATCTCAGGGAGTGGCGCCTCTACAAGGGGGTGATGGCGGATCTCATCTACATCTATGTGGGCACCGCCGAGCGCCAGATGCTGATCTACCCCGAATGGCAGGCGGATGCGGACTTCGATCCCAGGGTGCGCCCCTGGTATCAGCTGGCCAGCCAGCATGTGGGCAAGATGGTCTGGACCGAACCCTACTACGACTACACCAACGGCACGCTGGTGATCGCCCTGGCGCGGGCCATCACCGACAAGGAGGGCAAGGTGCGGGGGGTCTTCGCGGTGGATGCCATCCTGGCCCCCTTCTCCGCCCAGCTGAACCGGCAGTGGAACAGCGGCTACCAGATGATCGTCAACCAGTCGGGCAAGGTGCTGGCCCACCCCGATCCCTCACAACTGCTCAAGCCCATGACCCACCCGACCTGGCTCTCCCGCTTCAGCGGGGAGGACGGCATCTTCCTGGATCAGGCGTCTCGCCAGTTCGTGGCCTACAGCCGCCTGCCGGACCACAACTGGGTGCTGATCAGCGTGTTGCCCGCCTCCAGCATCCAGGCGGTGGTGGCGAGCGCCTCCCTCAACGTGCTCGGGATCATCGTGCTGGCCAGCGTGCTCTACATGGTGCTGGCACTGATCTGGTCCCGTTATTTCAGGCGGATGCTGGACGAGATCTCCACCGTGATCCGGGCCAGCCGGACCCAGCCTGACGAGGTGCACCAGGGGGGGATGCGCGAGCTCAGGCACGTCTATGCCGAGCTGGCGGAGGTGAGCAAGGATTACCACGAGGTGCGCCAGCAGGCGAACCTCGACAAGCTGACCGGCCTTTACAACCGGCGCTTCTTCGACGAGCGGTTGAATCGGCTGCTGCTCGATCAGGACAGCTTCTGCCTGGCCATGATCGATCTGGACGGTTTCAAGCGGATCAATGACACCTATGGCCACCAGACCGGGGATGTGGTGCTCAAGCGGGTGGCCAGTTTTGGCGCCAAGCTGCTGGGGGATCATGGCTGGGTATGCCGCTATGGCGGGGAAGAGCTGGTGGTGCTGTTCGCCAATCCGGATATCCACTTCTGCCAGATGCTGCTGGAGCAGTACAGGATTGGGGTGGCCTCCCTGCACTGGCGTGAACCCGGTCTTGGGATCACCTTCAGCGGCGGCCTGGTGGCGAGTGCCCCCGGGCTTGGGGCCAGGAGCCTGCTGACCATGGTCGATGCCGAGGTCTATCGCGCCAAGGGTGACGGCAAGAATCGCATCTACATGGTGGATCCCCTGGCTCCCCGGGACGACTCGCCCTCAGGGGATGGCATGTTGAGCAAAGAAGAGGCCTGAGGGCCTCTTCTTCATTGCGCGGATCAAGGGTGCAACTGCCAGGTCCAGAGGGGCCAGTCCAGCTCCTCGGCGCACTGGCGCAGGGCGGGGGCCGGATTGACCGCATGGGGATGGCTCACCGCCCGCAGCATGGGCAGATCGTTGTGGGAGTCGCTGTAGCCGAAGCTCCCCTGCCAGAGGTGTTCCTTTCCGGCAAAGAGCTGGTTGATGCGGGCCACCTTGCCTTCGCGAAAACTCAGGGTGCCGCGGGTCTGGCCGGTCAGCATGCCGGCTTCCTCGTCGAGCAGGATGGCCACGCAGTGATCCATCCCCAGCATCTGCGCCATGGGGGCCACCAGATGCTCGCCGGAGGCGGAGATGAGCACCAGCTCGTCGCCACGCTGGCGATGCCACTCGATGCGGGCCAACCCCTCCGGATAGATACGCTCCCGCAGTACCTGCTCGGCAAAGCGGGTGCAGAGGGAGTCGAGCCACTGGCGCGTCCTGCCTGCCAGCGGTTGCAGGGTGAAGGCCATGTACTGGTGCATGTCCATCTTGCCCTGATGGTAGAGGGACATCATGGCTTGCTCCTCGGCCACCATGCCCGCCGGGGCCAGCTCCTGGGCCACCATGTACTCCAGCCAGAGGCTGGCGGAATCCCCCGCTATCAGGGTCTCGTCCAGATCAAACAGTGCCAGGGCCATGGCTGCTCCTCGGGTTGGCTGCCAGCATCGGGGTACTGGCTGAAAAATGAATGGGATTCATGGCGTTATGCTACCTCACAGAGTTGATCCCGGGCCACCACCAGGGTCACGGCGCTGCCTACCGGCAGCAGATCGCCGGCACGGCGGTTGAGGCAATCCACCGTCAACAGCCCCGCCTCGCACTCCACCTGATAGCGGATGACGTTGCCGAGCAGCTGCTGCTGGCGAACGATGCCGGGCAGGCTGGGCTCGTGGCTGGTCGCCCCGGCGGGCAGCAGGGTGATGGACTCCGGTCGCAGCGCCAGCTTGCCGCGAAAGCGCGGGCCGAACAGGGATTTGGCCTGCTCTCCACCCAGCAGGTTGTAGTTGCCGATAAAGCCCGCCACGAACTCGCTGGCGGGGCGGGTGTAGATCTGCTCCGGTGTGCCGCTCTGGACGATGGACCCCTTGTTCATCAGGAAGATCCGATCCGACAGGGTCAGCGCCTCCTCCTGATCGTGGGTCACGAAGATGGTGGTGAGCTCGAGGCGCTGCTGGATCTCGCGGATCTGCTGGCGCAGGCTGCGGCGGATGCGGGCATCCAGCGCCGAGAGCGGCTCATCCAGCAGCAGGATCCGCGGCTGCACCACCAGAGCCCGGGCCAGCGCCACTCGCTGGCGCTGGCCGCCGGAGAGCTCGGCCGGATAGCGGCGCTCGAAGCCGGTCAGCTCCACCAGCTCTAGCGCCTCCTGCACGCTGGCGGCGAGATCCCGCCCCGGCTGGGGCTTCATCTTGAGGCCGAAGGCGACGTTGTCCCACACCGTCATGTTGGGGAAGAGCGCATAGCTCTGGAACACCATGCCGATGCCCCGCTTCTGAGGTGCCTGCCAGGTAATGTCCTCACCGGCCACCCGCACCTGACCGCCATCCACCGGGGTGAGCCCGGCCAGCGCCCGCAGCAGGGTGGATTTGCCGCAGCCGGAGGGGCCGAGCAGGGTCACCAGCTCCCCCTTGCGGATGCCGAATTCAATTCCCTCGAACACCTTGGTGTCGCCGTAGGATTTGTGCAGTTGATTCACTTCTAGATGGAACATGTTGATTCACCGATGAAATCTGTTGGCTGCCCAGGTGAGCAGCAGGGTCAGCAGGAAGTAGCTCATCACCAGGGCGCTGGTGAAGTGGCCCGAGGTGGCACGCATGTTGTAGAGGTAGACCTGCAGGGTCTCGTAACGGGTGCCCACCAGCATGTTGGCAAACACGAACTCGCCGAGCAGGAAGGAGAGCGAGAGAAACAGCGCCGCCAGCAGCCCCTTGCGCAGGCAGGGGATCACCACCAGCAGGAAGGCGCGGGCGCTGCTCGCCCCCAGCAGGTGAGCGGCATCCATCAGATCCTTGAGCGGCACCCCTTGCAGGCTGTTGGCCAGCGCCCGGTACATGAAGGGGAGGACCACGGTGAACCAGGTCCCGATCAGGATCCACGGCGTGCCGATGATCGGCAGCACGCCGTCGGCGTAGATCTGCAGCAGCCCCACCGAAGAGACCACGGGCGGCACCGCGAAGGGGAGCAGGATCAAGAGGTTCATCCAGGGATCCAGCCTGGGGAAGTAGTAGGCCACCACCAGCACGGTAGGCACCAGCACCAGGGTCCCCAGCAGCAGGGTGGCGAAACAGACCAGGAGGCTGCGGCCAAAGGCCGCCAGAAAGCGCGGGTCGCCCCAGAGTTTGAGATACCAGTCGAGGGTAAAGCCATCCGGCAGCAGGGTCGCCCCCCAGCGAGTGGAGATGGAGTAGAGAAAGGTGGCCAGCAGCGGTAGCAGCAGGGTGGCGACCAGCGCCCCCAGCACCCATCTGGGCCAGCGCGGCGTCAAATCATGCATGGGATTGCCCCTTGTTCACATAGCTCTTTTTCAGCAGCCACTGGTTGGCGGCTGTCACCACCCCCAGCAGCACCATCAGGATCACCGCCAGCGCCGCCGCGAGATTCGGCTCGAGGAAGATGTCGCCGGAGACCAGACTGGCCACCCGGATGGTCACCAGATTGAAGTTGCCGGTGGTGAGGGCGTAGGCGGAGGCATAGGCCCCCACCGCGTTGGCAAACAGGATGATCAGGGTGCCGAGCAAGGCGGGCGTCAGCACCGGCAGGGCCACGTGCCACACATACTGCCCCCTGCTCGCACCCAGCAGGGCGGCGGCCTGGGGCCACTCATCCTGCAGGGCGTCGAACGCCGGGTAGAGCAGCAGCAACGCGAGCGGGATCTGGAAGTAGGTGTAAATCAGGATAAGGCCGCTGCCCGAATAGAGGTTGAAGCCGTCGATGAGGCCCCAGGATTTGAGCAACAGGGTAACGGCGCCATTGATGCCGAGCACGATGATGAAGGCGAACGCCAGCGGAACGCCGCTGAAGTTGCCGGTCATGGTGACGAAGGCCAGCAGCACCCGCTTGACCCGCTCGCCGCTGTGGCGCAGGGCCGCGGCCCCGAGGGTGCCGATGGCGAGCCCCGCCAGGCTGGCGATGCCGGCGATGCGCAAGGAGTTGCCGAAGGATTGCAGATAGAAGGGGGAGCTCAAAATATCCCGGTAATGGTCGAGACCCCAGCCATCGGTTGTCTGGACGCTGCCCACCAGTACCCACACCATGGGGGCGAGCTGAAACAGGATCATCAAGAGGACAAAGGGCAGCAGCACCAGGGCCGGCAGCCAGTGGCGGCGCACCCGGCGTGGCTTCACCTGTTGATCCGCGAGGATCTCGGTGGTGGCAGGCATCATCAGTGCACCTCGCGCATAAAGGCCGCCTTGAGCAGCGGGGGGGCTGCCGGCTTGTCGTGGGGAACTCCCAGCAGATCCGCCATCAGGGCGCAGAGCTGGGTCTGGGCGATCACTACCCCATCCGGCCAGCGCTCGACGAAGGCATCGCCAAAGAGCCAGAGCGGCACAGTGCGCTCCTCGGCCAGGGTGCCGCCATGGCTGAGATCGTTGTTCATGCCGTGATCCGAGGTGATCACCACCTGATACCCCTCTGCCAGCCACTGGGGCAGCAGGTCGGCCAGCAGGCTGTCCATGCGGCGCGCCTGATTGCGGTACTGGCGGGAATCGAGGCCAAACTGGTGGCCCGCATCGTCCACCCCCATGGGGTGGATCAGCAGAAAATCGGGGTCGTACTGGCTGCGCAGCCACTCGCCATCCATCAGTAGATGGCTGTCGGGGTAGTTGTCATCCCAGTAGAAGCAACCGTGCTGGATCGGCAGCTGCTCGTCATGGGTGAAGCGATCGCGGGCCGCCAGCCAGGGGCTCTTGTTGTAAAGCTCGCTCACCCAGTGGTAGGCCGCCGCTGCGGTGCGTTTACCCGCGGCCCGGGCCAGATGGAAGATGGAGTCATGCAGACTGAGACGACTCACCCCGTTGTGGGTGATCCCGCTCGCCACCGGCGGCACGCCGGTCAGGATGCACTCGTAGAGAGGGCGGGAGAGGGAGGGCAGGGCGGCACTCAGGGTCGTATGCAGGCCGCGCTCTGCCTCCACCATGCCACAGAGGTAGCCCATGCAATGGGCTACCTCTGCTGCCAGGCCATCCACAAGTACCACTATCACCTTGTGTTGCACTGGCCGCTCCTTACTGCATGTTGATCATGACGGTTTCCTGCCACTGGCGCGGCAGGGCCTTGGAGCTCTGCTCCCAGGCGGCGTGATCCTGCACCGGCTTGGCGTTGGCATACTGCTCGGCCGGCAGCAGCTTGGCCTTGACGTCATCCGGCAGGGTCACGTTGCTGCGAATGGGGCGGGCGTAGCCACGGGCCAGGTTGATTTGACCTGCATCGGAGAGGATGTATTCCCGCGCCAGCTTGGCTGCGTTGGGGTTCTTGGCCCACTTGTTGATGATGGTGGTGTAGCCGGCGATGACGGAGCCGTCGCTCGGGATCACCACATCAAACTTCTTGGGGTCGATCTGGTCGCGGTAGTTGAGGGCGTTGAAGTCCCACAGTACCCCCACTTCCACTTCGCCTTTCTCGATGTTGGCGATGGTCGGGTCGTTCAGCGACAGACGGCCCTGCTTGGCCAGCTTGCCGAACAGATCCAGGGCGGGTTTCAGATTCTTCTCGCTGCCGCCGGTGGCATAGGCCGCCGCCAGCACGCCGTTGTTGGCCTGGGAGGCGACGCCCACGTCACCCAGGGTCACCTTGTAGTCGCCACCCAGCAGGGATTGCCAGCTGGTGGGGGCGGCCTTGACCAGATCCTTGTTGATCAGGAAGGCGATGGTGCCGGTATAGGCCAGCATCCAGTGGCCATCCGCATCCTTGGCCCAGTTCGGAATGTCGGCCCAGGTGGAGGGCTTGTAGGGCTGGGTGACCCCCTGCTTGACCGCCACCGGGCCGAAGGCGCCGCCCACGTCGCCGATGTCGGCGGTGGCATTGGCCTTCTCGGCGGCGAACTTGGCGATCTCCTGGGCCGAGCTCATGTCGGTATCCTGATGCTTGATGCCGTAGATGCTGCCGAGCTGCTGCCAGGTATCCTTCCAGTTGGCCCAGCTGTCCGGCATGCCGACGCTCTGGAGCTGGCCCTCACCGCGGGCGGCTTTTTCGAGATCCGCGATGTTCTCGGCGGCAAACAGCGGTTGACTGATGGCCACCAGGGCCAGTGCACTTGCGATCACGCTTTTCATCATCCCATCCCTCTGGACTAGGTCAGTTAAGGTTCGAGAGGGATGCTAGAGGGGAAATATGACGGTGGCGGGGCGCTTTGATGGCAGTTTCGTGACAATCGCCCTGTCATGGCGCTGTCATCAGGGGCGGTTACAACTCGGGGTCGACAACCTCTGGTCTACTCCAGTGGTGTGCAAACCCGAATGACCGACAGGGATGTGACAGTGACAGAGCGATTGAGTGAACAGGGGATGGCCGATGGCCGCACACCCTCCAAGTGTGAACAGATTTGCCGGACCCTGCGCCGCTATATCGGCAGCGGACACCTGGCGGCGGGGCAGCAGCTGCCCGCCGAACGGGCCCTGAGCGAGCGATTCGCCACCACCCGCATCACCATCAAGGAGGCGCTCTCCAGCCTCGAGGCGGACGGCCTCATCTACCGGGCCGAGCGGCGCGGCTGGTTCGTGGCGCCGCCCCGCCTCACCTACGATCCTGCCATCCACACCCACTTTCACCAGTGGATTGGCGAGCAGCAGCGCACCGCCGAGACCCGGGTGCTGGCCCATGGCAACCAGCTTGCCAGCAGCGAGTTGTGCCGCTGGATGGGTCTGGAACCCTTTACGCCGCTCTACGAGATCCGCCGCCAGCGGCTGATCGACGGTCGCCCGGTGCTGCACGTCAGCCATCACCTGCTGGCGAGCCGTTTCCCCGGCATCGCCAGCGCTCCTCTGGCCAGCTCCCTCACCGAGCTTTACCGGCAGCGCTATGGCATAGGCCAGGGCTGGGCGAGCCTCGAGATCACCCCCTCGGCGGCCCGGGGAGAGATAGCCCGCGCTCTCAACCTGGCCCAGGGGAGTGCCGTGCTGCGCTTGGTGCGGGTCAATCATGACGAGGAGGGGAAGCTGGTGGATTGCGACATCGAGCACTGGCGACCGGACGCCATCCGCATCTGCCTGGATACCCGGGCACTGCAACCGCTCGCCACCGGCGCGCGGCAGGTGCAACTGGCAGAGTAGCGGCGTTCTGGCGCTGACATGGCGGATCCCGCAGGATCCACCGGGATCAGTTGTCGATGTTGGGGATCAGATCGTCGAAGCTCTGGTAGCCGCAGTCGGCCAGTTGCAGCGACATGGTGTAGGTCTTGCTGCCCTCCCGCTGGCCGATGGCGGGGCGGTTGAGCTTGAGCTCCTGATGCCAGTACTCCTTCATGCGATCGATCAGCGCCATGGCCTCGCTCTCCCCCAGATGGAGCTGGCACAGCGCCATGTAGTTGTTGGGCCTGTGCATGTTCTCCACCAGATAGTCCCCCAGCACCGACATGGCCTGGCGCGCCTGCTGGCGGGCGAAACGGCTGTGCTGCTCGAAGCTGATGCGCTCGCTGATGAGGAAGTGGTAGCTGTTGTCGATGCCAAGCTGCAGGATGCCGAGCTTCTCCAGCTTGCGCAGATAGAGGTAGCAGGAGGCATCGGTCAGGCCGTACTCCCGCTTGAGATCGATAAGGGTCTTGTCGCGCCAGAAGATGTTGGCGAGGAAGGCATAAAGCCCCGGCTCCTTGTGAAACGCCTCATCCTGCTCCTGGGTAAAGACGGCCCGGCGGCTCTGGGCATCCTGGGTCCGGTCCAGCAGCTCTTCGAAGGAGAGTCCCACCAGATGGCAGATCTCCAGCAGGGTGTCGAACGGCAGGGAGGGCTTGTTCATCATGCGCTTCACGGTGGCGATGGAAACCCCCATGGCTTCTGCCAGGGTCTGATAGCGGATCCCCTTGTCGGTCAGGGTTTTCTTCAGGGTGTCGAGGATGTGATTGGCCAGTGTCTGGCTGTAGGTCATGCAACTATTCCTTTATCTGCATTTTTAGTCGTGTCAGAAATTGAGTGGTTTGTCTGTATCGGGCTCAAATTTTGACACCTAGAAAAACCAGAGCAGGGTAACCCGGTGATAATGGCGGAAATGGCCTGACCAGTTGTGGTGCAAGGTGGCAGAAAGTGACACTCGGTGGTGCATATCCTTCAACCTTTCAACATTTTGCTGGTGATGCATATTACATCGCACATAATTCAACACGAATCGGATTCAATACCTTCCTGGTTGAGAAAACGATTGTTTGCTTCCAATTTAAGGGTTTTTTTAACCGCAAGGTTTTATTCTTTCCTGGCATTGAGCGGAACTCGCAAGAGGTCCGCTTTTTTTCTTTTCTCCGAATCTGAGCCCGTCGTCAAGAATGGGGCGCAGTTTTGGTACTTCCTGCGCCACCGACCCCGGAAGGCAGTCCTTTATTCCCCCTGACCGGCAAACAGCTTGGGGATCTCCCGCACCAGCCAGCTCTTGGCCTTACCCATGGTGTCTCGCCGCCAGGCCAGCACGACCTGGATCTGGTGGCGATATTCGGGACTGATCACTTTGAGTCTGCCCGCCTTGATGTCCTCTTCAATCCAGCGTTGCGGCATGGTGCCGATGCCGAGCCCCGCCAGCAGGGCGTCCCGCTTCTCCCCCATGGTGCTGACGGTCAGGCGCGGCTGCTTGTCGAGCAGGCGGTAGGTGAGCACCGGCTTGCGCAGTGCCGTGTCGGCCACCGCGATGGCGCGATAGCGGCGCAGGGTCTCGTCCGCCAGGGGCTCGGGTTCCTGATGCAGGGGGTGATCGGGGTGGGCGACGTAGAGCATCACCTCCTCCCTGAGCACCTGGTGCTTGATGCCGGTCATGGCGATATCGGCATTGAGAGAGGAGATGAGCAGGTCGGCGCGGCCATCTTCCAGGCACTCCCAACTGCCCGCCAGCACCTCGGCGCGAAACCTCAGCCGGGTATCGGTCTGTTCGGCCAGCCGATCCACCAGGGGGTAGAGAGCCTGTACCGGCATCAAGGCATCGACGGCGATGGTGATGTCGGTCTCCCAGCCACGGGAGAGGGCCCGGGTCTCCCCCACCAGGTGCTCGGCCGCCTCCAGCAGCACCCGGCCCCGCTCCAGCAGCATGCGGCCCGCCGGGGTGAACTTGGTCCTGTGGCCGCTGCGGTCGAACAGCATGGCGTCCAGCTCGTCTTCCAGCTTTTGTACCGTGTAGCTCAGCGCCGAAGGCACCTTGCCCAGCTCGTCGGCCGCCGCCGCGAAGCTGCCACGACGGTCGATGGCGTCCAGCACCCGGATCGCCTCCAGGGTCAGCGCCCGCTCCTTGTTCGATTCCTTGGCCATATCCAACCTTCAATTTTTTTGAATGTGTTTACCAGATTATCTCGCTAACAAGTTAGGGGAAGTCACTTTAATATTCAATCAACGCTTAGGCAGGAACGCCTGGCAGCCAAATAAAAGGTAGTTCCGGGCTGAGACATCCCCAAACACGATGTCTGATGTCAGCAAAAGAACAACATAGTATTTGAATGATCTCTTGCATGGATGCATTGATTCGGGCCCAAGGGGCCTTGGCAATGACATAAAACCCAAGAGAGTGAATGAACATGAAAAACGTAATCAAGATGCTGGCCGTTGCAGGCCTGATGACCGCAGGTGCCGCCCAGGCTGCCGTTCCCGCTGACTTCAATGCCGCCCCGGGCGTGCTGTTCGTCAACTGGAGCGCCACCGCCGCGATGGACGGCAAGGCCAACCCCATGCTGGAGGTGCGCGACGAGTCCGGTGATCTGCTGGCTTCCGTCCACGCCAACCTGATGGGCACCCAGCAGGTCGCCATCCCGAGCCGCACCCAGGGCAACCTGACGGTGAGCCTGGGCAACGAAAGCAGCAGCTACCGCATCCCCTTCGGTCTGGGTGACGGTCGCCAGCGTTAATGAACCAACTTGGTCAGTGAGGAGCACACCATGATGAAATTGAGAGCCGCAGAAGCACGGGGCAAGGCCAACTTTGGCTGGCTGGATGCCCGTCACAGCTTCTCCTTCGGTCACTACTATGACCCGGAATGGATGGGACACTCTGCCCTGCGGGTCATCAATCAGGATCGGGTGGCGCCGGGTGGCGGTTTCGCGACCCACCCTCACGCCAACATGGAGATCCTCACCTGCGTGCTGCAAGGCACCATAGAGCACAAGGACAGCCTCGGCCACGCCGAGCAGATCCCGGCGGGGGATTTCCAGCTGATGAGCGCAGGGTCCGGCATCCGGCACAGCGAGTACAACCCCTCGCAAACCGAGCCGCTCTCCCTGCTGCAAATCTGGATCGAGCCGAATGAACACGGCACGACCCCGGGTTATCAGCAGAAGAAGATTGAAAACAAGCCCGGGATGACGCTGGTGGCGTCACCGGACGGCGAGGCGGGATCCTTCAGGATCCGCCAGCAGGCCAGAGTGTGGCGTCTGCAGCTCGCAGAAGGGGAGACCCTGGAGTGGGCACTGCAAGGGCGTCATGGTTACCTGCACATGATTTCAGGGGAGCTGACCGGCAACGGTCTGGCTGCCCGACCCGGCGACGGGCTGCTCAGCCGCGACGAGTCGAGCTGGGTGCTCACCGCCTCCAGGGGGAGTGAAGCCCTGCTGTTTGACCTGCCTTGATAGAAAAATCTTGGCGAAATGAATGAGTTAACAATTAGCTTTTACACTGTAAATACCATGATGGTAAGCAAAGGAATATGACGATGGACAAGATGAAAGATGTGGCACTGCTGGTGGGTCGTGTACTGCTGGCGCTGATGTTCGTGATGGCTGGCTGGGGCAAGATCGGCGGTTACGCCGGTACCCAGGGTTACATGGAAGCCATGGGCGTGCCCGGGTTCATGCTGCCCCTGGTGATCCTGCTGGAGCTGGGTGGCGGTCTTGCCATCATGCTGGGCCTGTTTACCCGCAGCCTCTCCGTGCTGCTGGCCGGTTTCACCCTGATGGCCGCCTTCATCTTCCACTATCAGCCTGCCGAGCAGATGCAGATGCTGATGTTCATGAAGAACGTCTCCGTGGCCGGTGGTTTCCTGGCCCTGGCGGCGGCCGGTGCAGGGGCTTTCAGCCTGGATGCCCGCCTCGGCAAGCACTGGTAATACCCTGACGTTTCAAGTTTTCCAACGCCTTTTGGCCGGTGCCCTGCACCGGCTTTTTTGTGCCTGCTTCCCGGGGATGTCATCTGCGTTACGGCGCGCAGCCCGGAGGCCACAAGTGCCTTTTGCATCTTATCCCCCGATCCCCGACAATCCCGATTCGCGTGCCGTGACGGGAATGCCAGAGAGTGTCCCCCCGCGCACCCCCTCTTCATGAAATTGGCGGGAGTCGTCCATGTTTACCCTCTACCACTCCAATCAGCTGGATCTGCTCAAGGAGCTGCTGGTGAGCCGCATCCGGCAGGCTCCGCTCTCCCACCCCTTCGATCGGGAGCAGATCCTGGTGCAGAGTCCCGGCATGGCCCAGTGGCTCAAGCTGGAGCTGGCCAAGGCGTTCGGCATCGCCGCCAACATCGACTTTCCCCTGCCCGCGAGTTTCATCTGGGAGATGTTCACCCGGGTGCTGGCAGACGTGCCCCGCCAGAGCCCCTACAACAAGGGGGCCATGAGCTGGCACCTGATGACCATTCTGCCCACCCTGCTCGGCAGACCCGCCTTTGCGCCCCTCGCGGCCTATCTGGGGGGCAGTGACGGGGCGGCGCCGGAGCAGGTGCGGCTCTGGCAGCTCTGCCAGAAGGTGGCGGATCTGTTCGACCAGTATCTGGTCTACCGGCCGGACTGGATCGCCCGCTGGGAAGAGGGGGAAGGATTGAGCCAGGAGCTGGCCGGAGTGAGCGGTCAGGATTGGCAGCCCGAGCTCTGGCGCGAGCTGGTGGCCCGCACCCTGGCCCTCAGCCCCAGCGGCTACCACCGCGCCAACCTCTACGAGGCCTTCATCCACGAACTGGAGCGCACCCGGGATCTGCCGGGCAGGCTGCCGCAACGGGTCTTCGTGTTCGGCATCTCGGCCCTGCCGCCCCGCTACGTGGAGGCCCTGCTGGCCCTCGGCAGCCGCCCCGAGGTGGAGGTGCACCTCTTTGTGACCAACCCCTGCCGCTACTACTGGGGGGACTTGCTCGATCGCAAGACCCTGGCGCGCCTCGAAAACAAGCTCAAGCCCGGCACGGATCTCGAGACCCTGCAGGGCCCCGCCAACCCCTTGCTCGCCTCCATGGGCAAGCTGGGGCGTGACTACCTGCACCAGCTGATGGAGCTGGAGGTGCCGCAGATCGAGGCCTTCGTCGACATCGAGGATCGCGACGATGAGGGCAAGGTCACCTTGCTGCGGGCCATCCAGAAAGACGTGCTGGAGCTGGCGGAACGGGGGGCCGGCGAGTTCAGTCTCGATGCCAGCCACCACAAGAGCCCTGTCAGCCTGGATGACGGCACTTTGCAGATCCACGCCTGCCACGGCCCCATGCGGGAGCTCGAGGTGCTGCACGACCGGCTGCTGGCCCTGTTCGAGCAGGATCCCACCCTCACCCCCAAAGACGTGGTGGTGATGATGCCGGACGTCAACAGCTACGGCCCCTACATCCAGGCCGTCTTTGGCAAGGAGGGCGGCAAGGGGCGGAGCGGGGCCCGCGGCCAGATCCCCTTTGCGATCTCCGATCGGGCGGCGAGCCAGGAGAGCCCGCTGCTGCAAAGTTTCCTCGCCCTGCTCAGGCTGCCGAACGCCCGCTTCGGGGCGGGGGAGCTGCTCGCCATCCTGGAGGTGCCCGCCGTGCTGCGCCGCTTCGAGCTGGACGACGACGAGTTCAACGTGCTGCGGCGCTGGGTCCAGGAGACCGGCATCCGCTGGGGGCTGGATGACGACTATCCCGAGCGCTTCGCGCTGCCGCGTCTGTCTGGCAACAGCTGGCTGTTCGGCCTGAGGCGCATGCTGCTGGGTTTTGCCATGGGGGACGGGGAGCCGGTGGCGGGGATCCTGCCCTATGCGGACATCGAGGGGCAGCAGGGGCTGATCCTCGGCAAGCTCGCCTGGTTTATCGATTCGCTCGCGGAATTTCTGCCCCGGCTGCAACAGGCGCAGCCGCTGGCCGAATGGCACGCCTGCCTGCTGGCGCTGCTGGAGCGCTTCTATCTCGCCGACGAGGATGAAGAGCGCCAGCTCCAGCTCATCCGCAGCCAGCTCACCGACTGGCAGGCCCAGCTCGGCGAGGCCCGCTTCGAGCAGTCCATCAGTGCCGACCTGTTGCAGGACTACCTCGGCAGCGTGCTGGGGGAGTCCCGCTCCAGCCAGCGCTTCCTCGCCGGTCAGGTCAACTTCTGCACCCTGATGCCGATGCGCTCCATTCCCTTCCGCCAGGTCTGCCTGCTCGGCATGAACGACGGCGTCTACCCGCGCACCCTGCCCCCCATGGGCTTCGATCTGATGGCGGTGGCCTCGCGGCGCGGGGACCGATCCCGCCGGGATGACGACCGCTACCTCTTCCTCGAGGCGCTCCTCAGTGCCCAGCAGGGGCTCTACATCAGCTATCAGGGGTTCAGCGCCCAGGACAACAGCGAGAAGGTACCCTCCGTGCTGCTGGCGGAGCTCATCGACTACGTGCGCCAGGGCTTCGTGCTGGCGGGGGATGAAGATCTCGACGACGACACCTCGGGCCAGCGGCTGCTCGAACACCTGATCGTGGCGCACCCCCTCACCCCCTACAGCCCGGCCTACTTTTACCCCGAACCCGGCTCCGGTCTCTTCACCTATGCCGCCGACTGGCTGCCGGCCCTGAGCCCGGAGCGGGGGGCCGCCAACTTCCAGAGCGGCGATCTGCCCCTGCCCGCGGAGTGGGGCAGGGAACAGGGGCTGGAGCTGGCGGAGCTGCTGCGCTTCTATCGCCAGCCCGCCAGGTACTTCCTCAACCGCCGCCTCAAGGTGTGGTTCGAGCTGGAGGAGGCGACCATCGAAGACAGCGAGCCCTTCGAGCTGGACGGCCTGCAGCACTATCAGCTCAAGGCGCTGCTGCTGGATGCCCATCTGACCGAAGGGGAGAGCGAGGCCCGTCGCCACCGGCTGCAACTCTCCGGCCTGCTGCCGCAAGGGTGGTTCGGCAGCCTGCTGCTGGAGGAGATCGACGGCGAGATGGGCAAGCTGGCGGCGCGGCTGCGTCCCTGGACGGGGGACAAACAGGCGGTGGAGATCGATATCGCCCTGGCCCAGGGGCAGCTTCAGGGCTGGATAGACACCCAGAAGGGACGAGCGCTGGTGGTCAAACCCGGCAGCTTCAACGGCAAGGATCTGCTGCTGGCCTGGATCCAGCACCTTTGCCTCTCATTGAGCAGCGCCCCCGGCGACACCCTGCTGTTCGATGCCAAACAGAGTCTGCGGCTGCCAAGGCTTGCGGCGGACGAGGCGCGGCCCAGGTTGGCGGCCCTGGTGGCCCTCTGGACCCAGGGGATGAAGCGGCCGCTGCCGTTCTTTCCGAGCACCGCCTGGGAGTGGCTCAAGGGGATCGAGAAGGATCCGGCAAAGCCGGAGGAGGCCGACAAGGCGGCGCTTGCCCGCTTCAACGGCGGCTACATGGTGACGGGAGAGGGGCAGGACGTCTATGTCGCCCGCTGCTTCCCGGAACTCGATGACGAGGTGCTGGCCCAGTTGCAGGGGCTGGCCCGTGAACACCTGACCCCGCTCCATCAGGCGCTGGAGGAGTTGCAATAATGGCTAACCCGCTCAATCCCCTGCGTTTTCCCCTCTATGGCGAGCGGCTGATCGAGGCCTCCGCCGGGACCGGCAAGACCTATACCATCGCGGGCCTCTATCTGCGCCTCTTGCTGGGCCACGGCCCGGTTATCGAAGAAGCAGGCGAGGAGGGGGGAGACGCCGGTCAGCCCTGTGCCCACGAGCGGCCCCTGTCGGTGACCGAGATCCTGGTGGTGACCTTTACCGAGGCGGCCACCGCCGAACTGAGGGGGCGGATCCGCGCCCGCATCCACGAGGCGCGTCTCGCCTTTATGCGCGGTCACAGCAGGGACATCCTGCTGGCCCAACTGCTGGTGGAGGTGGAGGATCACGATCTGGCGGCCCGTCGCCTGCTGGCCGCCGAGCGGCAGATGGACGAGGCGGCGGTCTTCACCATCCACGGCTTCTGCCAGCGGATGCTCAGGCAGAACGCCTTCGAGTCGGGCGCCCTCTTTGAAACCGAATTTTTGACCGACGACAGCCGGCTCCGGCTGCAGGCGGTGAGTGACTACTGGCGCGCCGAGTTCTATCCGGTGGATCAGCCCCTGGCCCGGGCGGTGCGAAGGCTCTGGCCGAGCCCCGCCGCCCTGCTGCGGGAGATGGGGAGCTGGCTCGACAACGACGAGCTGGAGATCCGCCCGGTGGCGGGGGACGAGACCCTGGCGGCGCGGCACAGTGTCGCCATGGCCCGCATCGGGGCGGTGAAAGCCGGGTGGCTGGCGCAGACGGACGAGATCCGCCGCCAGACCGAGGGGCAGATCAGCCGTTACACCGGCAAGAACTACGAGGGCTGGCTTGCCAAGATTGGCGACTGGGCGCAGGACGAGACCAGCGGCTACGTCCTGCCCAAGGAGCTGGAGCGCTTCGGCCAGCAGGCGCTGGAGGAGAACCTCAAGAAGGGGGGAACGGTGCCCACCCTGCCGCTCTTTGGCGAGATAGACGCCCTGCTGGCGAGCCGACCCGGCATCCGGGATCTCGTCTTGCAGCGGGCGGCCAGGGTGGTGCGCAGCCGAATGCAGGAGAGCAAGCGCCAGGCCCATCAGCTCTCCTTCGACGATCTGCTGCGGGATCTCGACGGGGCGCTCGGCTCGGGCCTGGGGGAGCGGCTGTGCGAGCGCATCCGCGCCACCTACCGGGTCGCCATGATCGATGAATTCCAGGATACCGACCCCCAGCAGTACCGCATCTTCCATCGCCTTTACGGCGGTCACCAGGACACGGCGCTCCTGATGATCGGCGACCCCAAGCAGGCCATCTACGGCTTTCGTGGCGCCGACATCTTCACCTACATCCAGGCGCGGCGAAATGTGAGCGCCCACTACACCCTCGGGCGCAACTGGCGCTCAAGCCGCGCCCTGGTGGCGGCGGTCAACGGCCTGTTCGAGCGGGCGAAGGATCCCTTCATCTACGAGGCGGACATCCCCTTCCTGCCGGTGGAGGCGCAGGGCAAGAGCCGGGCGCTGCTGATCGAGGGGCAGACCGCCCCCGTGCTGCACTGCTGGCAGCTCACCGGTCAGCCCACCTTCAACAAGG
Source organism: Aeromonas sp. R6-1 (assembly GCF_040908165.1). Classification (NCBI taxonomy): domain Bacteria; kingdom Pseudomonadati; phylum Pseudomonadota; class Gammaproteobacteria; order Aeromonadales; family Aeromonadaceae; genus Aeromonas; species Aeromonas sp. R6-1. The sequence goes on along the minus strand of NZ_JBFODF010000024.1, from coordinate 55,371 downwards.
GGGAGTACCAGAGCAGGATGGCCCGCGCCACGGCGGCGGAGATCCATCGCCTGCTCACGCTGGCCCGGGAGGGCAAGGCGATGCTCGGCAGCGAGCCGGTCAGGGCCGGGGATATCGCCGTGCTGGTGCGCACCGGCGCCGAGGGCAAGCTGGTGCAACAGGAGCTGGCGCGCCTTGCCATCGCCTCCGTCTATCTGTCGAACCGCGAGAGCGTGCTGGCCCAGGTGGAGGCGCGGGAGATCCTGCTGATCCTGCACGCCTGCCAGAACCCGAGCGATGAGCGAAGCCTTAGGGCGGCGCTCGCCACCGGCCTGTTCGATCTCGATGCCAGGGCCCTGGACGCGCTGGCCTCCGACGAGCGAGCCTGGGAGAGCGCGGTGCAGGAGTTCATGGGATACCGCGCGGTCTGGCATCGCCACGGGGTGCTGGCCATGCTGCGGGCCCTGATGCACGGGCGCAACCTCGCCGCTTCCCTGCTGGCGAGCCCCTACGGGGAGCGGCGGCTGACCAACTTCCTCCATCTCGGCGAGCTGCTGCAACAGGCGAGCGGCGAGCTGGACGGGGAGTACGCTCTGCTGCGCTGGCTCGGGGAGGCGGTGAGCCAGCCCAACGGCCAGGACGGGGAGCAGATACTTCGCCTGGAGTCCGAGCGCAAGCTGGTGCAGATCGTCACCATCCACAAATCCAAGGGGCTGGAGTACCCGCTGGTCTTCCTGCCGTTCATTTGCAGCCACCGCGCCGCCGACACCCCCCTGTTCCACGAAACGGGGGAGGCGGGCAATCGCACCGTGCTCGATCTCACCGGCGCCGAGGAGTCTCTGGCCGAGGCCGACAAGGAGCGCCTCGCCGAAGACTTGCGCCTGCTCTACGTGGCCCTGACCCGGGGGGTCTATGCCACCTGGCTCGGGCTGGCGCCGGTGCGCTCCGGGGCGGGCAAGTCGGAGAAGACCGACCTGCACCGCACCGCCATCGGCTACCTGCTGCAAAAGGGGGAGGAGGGGGACGCCGGGACACTGGCGACTGCCCTCACCGACCTGGCCCAGGCCCTGCCAGGGGTGGCCGTCGGTGAGCCCTCGCTCACCCGCCCGGCCCCGCTGCCCGCCGAGGCGGAGAAGCCGGGGGAGCCCACCGTGCGCACGTTCCAGGGGCAGCTTGAGCGGGACTGGTGGATCAGCTCCTACTCCGGGCTCGCGGCCCAGGGCAACGGCCACGGCAAGGGGGTGCTGGCCAACCCCGGCTTCGACGACGAGGTGGCCACCGAGGCAGCCGTCACCGTGCAGGAAGAGGAGGCGCCCGCCCCTTCCATCTTCACCTTCCCCAAGGGGGCGCGTCCCGGCACCCTGCTCCACAGCCTGTTCGAGACCATCGACTTCGAGCATGCGGGGGGTGAGTCGCTGGCACAGCACATCGCCGCCCTGCTGGCCCAGGAGGGGTTCGACGAAGGCTGGGCCCCCGTGCTGCAACAGCAGGTGGAGGCGGTGCTGGATACCCCCCTTGAGACCGGCCTTGGGGATCCGGTGCGGCTGCGGGATCTGGCCCCCGAGCGCAAACAGGTGGAGCTGGAGTTCTTCCTGCCCATGGGGCGGGTGACGGCACCGGCGCTGACCGCACTCTGCCAGCAGCACGACCCCCTGTCGCGGGACGGCAAGCCGCTCGGTTTTGCCACCGTGCAGGGGATGCTCAAGGGCTTTATCGACCTGGTGTTCGAGTGGCAGGGGCGCTGGTATCTGCTCGACTACAAATCGAACCACCTTGGCATGAGCCCCGCCGATTACGGCCGCCCGGCCCTGGAGCGGGCCATGGTCGAGCATCGCTACGATCTGCAATACCAGCTCTATTCGCTGGCCCTGCATCGGCTGCTCGCCTTGCGGCTGCCGGGCTACGATTTCGACCGGCATTTTGGCGGGGTCTTCTATCTCTTCCTGCGCGGCATGCCCCAGGGGGGCATTTTCCATGCCCGGCCCAGCCGGGAACTGGTGCTGGGGCTGGACGAGTTGTTTAGTAAAGGTGTGACATCTGACGATCATCGTTTAGAGAAATCGAACAAGGCAGAGGCATGAGGGGCGAGATGAAGGGCGAAACCATGATAGAGCGGCTGAAAGCCTTGGCGCTGGCGGGGCGCATCCGCCAGCTTGACCTGCAATTTGCCAGGCTGGTGGCCGACCTTGGCGGCAGCCCCGAGCTGGTGCTGGGGGCCGCGCTCGCCTGCCATGAGCTGGGGCGCGGCCATGTCTGCCTGCCGCTGGCGATGCTCGCTCAGGGCGGTGACGGGCAGGGATCCTCGCGCCCCTTCGGGCTGGATCCGGATCAGAGCCGGGATCTGCTGGCGGATCTCGCGGATCCCGCGAGCTGGCCCGCCCTCTTTGCGGCCAGCCCCCTGGTGGGGAGCGAACAGGAGGAGGGAGAGGCCCCCCGCTGGCCCCTGCGGCTCTGGGGTGATCGCCTCTACCTCACCCGCTACCACGACTTTGAGCTGGGGGTGGCCCGCCACCTTAGCGCCTTGAGTGAACGGGCCGAATGGCCGGAGATTGCCCCGGCCCTGTCACGCCTCTTTGCCCGCGACTACGGCCTGGTGTTCGGGGCCCTGCTCAAGGCCCGCCTCGCGCCGGATTTCTCCGTCCGCCACTTTGTGGAGAAGTACCTGGATCTGGTCTTCCCCCACGAGGTGGAGTGGCCCGCCGTGGAGACCCAGCTAAAGAGCGCCCAGGCAGCCAGCGAGCTGGAGCGGCTGGATACCCTGGTGCCCGAGGCGCTCTGCTGCAACGGCCAGAAGCTGGCGGCGGCCACGGCGGCGGCGCGCCCCTTCGCGGTCATCTCCGGCGGCCCCGGCACCGGCAAGACCACTACGGTGGCCAAGCTCCTCGCCATCCTGGTGGAGACCGGCCTGCAAGGGGGCAAGGCCCCGGCGATCCGTCTGGTGGCCCCCACCGGCAAGGCGGCGGCGCGCCTGACCGAGAGTATCGGCGCGGCCCTGCAGGCGCTGGACTTGCCCCCCGAGTGGGTGGAGGCCATCCCCACCGAGGCGGGCACCCTGCACCGGCTGCTCGGGGTGATCCCCGGGCGCAGCCAGTTCCGCCATCACAGAGGCAACCCGCTGCACCTCGACCTGCTGGTGGTGGACGAGGCCTCCATGGTGGACCTGCCCATGATGGCGCGCCTGCTGGACGCGCTGCCCGCCCACGCCCGCCTGATCCTGCTCGGTGACAAGGATCAGCTCGCCTCGGTGGAGGCGGGGGCCGTGCTCGGGGATATCTGCAGCTTTATCGAACAGGGCATCAGCCCGGCGCAGGCACACTGGCTCTCCCGCCAGACCGGCTATCGCCTGCAAGGCACGCCAGCGGGGGCCAGCGTGCGCGACAGCCTCTGTTTGCTTTCCAAGAGCTGGCGCTTTGACCAGCATTCGGGCATCGGCCAGCTGGCGCGGGCCTGCAACGGCGGCGATGCCGCCGCGGTGGAGGCGGTCTGGGGCGCGGGATTTGGCGACATCAGCCTGCATCCCTGGGCGGGGGAGGCCTATGACGCCCTGATTGCCCAGGGGGTCGCCGGTTACGGCAGCTACCTTAAGGCGGCCCGGGCCGGCGAGGATCCGGCGGCGGTGTTCAAGGCGTTCAACGGCTTCCAGATCCTCTGCGCCCTGCGGGACGGCCCCTTCGGGGTGACGGGGCTCAACGAGCGGCTCGAACTGGCCCTCGCCAAGGCAGGGCTGATCGCCCGCGACGGCGACTGGTATGCGGGCCGCCCGGTGATGGTGGTGCGCAACGACCACGGGGTGGGCCTCTACAACGGCGACATGGGGCTCTGCCTGCCCGATGACACCGGGCGGCTCAAGGTATGGTTCGAGCAGCCGGACGGCACCCTGCGGGCCCTGCTGCCCAGCCGCTTGCCCCCCCATGAGACGGTCTACGCCATGACCATCCACAAATCCCAGGGGTCGGAGTTTGCCCATACCGTGCTGGTGCTGCCCGACAGCCCCAGCCCGCTCCTGACCCGCGAGCTGGTCTACACCGGCATCACCCGCGCCAAGGCCCGCCTCGACCTCTACGGCGATCGCGCCCTGCTGGCACAGGCTGTGCGGAAAAAGACCGAGCGTTATTCCGGATTGGCACAGAGGTTGGGGGAGTGATTGATGGCGGCGGCGAGAGGTTTTACTACCCGATAATGCCTTGCTAATGATTGCTCGCTTTTCATTAAAGGGCATATACACACGCCAGTCAGCCATAGGAATGACGGATATCTGTGGCGACTGCGTCAGTGAATCTGGATTGGATGAGGGCATGATGGAACTGGTGCGATTGATGAATGCCACTAGGTGGGAAGAAATCCGGCTCGGTATGTATGCGCTGGGAGCTCTCTCTCCCAGGTGGCGTGTGCGGGACCTGCACAGCCGGTATCTATCTGATTGGGATGGGGAATGGTTCTATCACTTTAAAGTGGGTGGCTACGAGCATATCGAGTGGCTGGAAATAGAAACCACGTCGCCTGAGCAGACCTCAGCCGTGCAGGAGGTGTTGCTACAGGTGCGGGTGCCCGGAGAGCGGATCGGGAATGTATTTCGGGTCTACGGCTATGCACCGCTCGGTAAACCGATGGACTACTTGGAGTTAACCAGCATTTGAACACCGATGCGGGAGCCCTGATGACTCGAGGGATATGGAAAAAGACCGAACATTATTCTAAATTGGCGGGGAGGTCGGGATAATACATAGAGCAGTAATTTTAGCCTAGTGACGGTGGCGGTATTTTCAGCCTTCAAAAAGCGGTTCAACTTCAAGGTCCCGTATATGTCTGGTATTTAAACAACCTCAGGTGAACTTTTGCGAGTAACTCAAGGAGGCCTGATTTTAAAGTAGGTGTTGCACTACAGAGTATAATCCGCCAATTACGAGTATCTTTGGAGCCTTTTGATGGGGAAATTTTTTGAACCGTACCAAGCAGAAAATTGTTGTCTGTGCGGGTCGGGTAAATCTCTCACTGGAGAGCACAAAATAAAAGCTTCTGCTTTGCGAAAAATTTTCGGGAAGGATGTTATGTTTATCGGAAAATTCGATGGCGAAAGCATTCCTCGTTTGGCACAAGGCCCGAAGTCCCGAGCCTTCCACTTCTCTGCTCGGATGTGTTCCTTGTGTAATGGAACTCGTACACAAGCTGCTGACCATGAATTCGACCGGTTTCATGCTTTGGTCTTCTCGTTTTTGTCAGAGGGTCGTGATCTTTCGTTAGTATTCAGCTTGCCACAATATACCTCTGGCTCAGAGGAGTACTTCAATGTATTTAGATACTTTTCCAAACTATTATGTTGCCATGTTGCTGAATCATGTGGCCCCCGTCCATTAGAAGCTTGCGATTTCGCCATAGGGCAGTCTAGGCGAAACATTATTTTTCTAAGAATTGATGCAGACCCGACCTATGAGGCATATCGCCATAAACTCGGAGAGTATAAATTCGCAGCGCACGGAGGACTTATTGTTCATTTCGATTCAAAAACACAAATCCCCACAAGCTTTCAAAGTTCAATAAGCCTGGGCTCAGTGCGATATATATTTTCGGTTCACTTTGACGCAAACGTCGAAATGGAGCTGCGTGCATCTCATTATGCGTTCTGGCGAAAATGCGAGGCGGCATACCAAGAAGCCTTAAAAAATCCACTATCGGATGAGTCGAGACATGGCCTGAGTATTTAACTGTTGATCATCTCGTATGTTGAGTTTCGCAGGTTCAGCACCAACCCTACCGCTTTTGTAGGTTGTGGCTGAACGTAGCGAAGCCCAACGTTTACCGCGAACTCTCTTTTTCCTACCCCTCATCCCCGACCCTTCTCCCGCAAGGGGAGAAGGGAGCAAATACGCTGTCCGATTACGCTTCGCTAATCGAACCTACGTGACTGATGGTATTGCGGTTAGCCGAACCGGTGTGGTAAGCGATCATCTCCCAGGTGCCGCTTTATCCCCTCTCCCGCTGGGAGAGGGCTAGGGTGAGGGAAGCGGGTTGGCACAATGCCAGTCTATCTGGGGGCAATGCCCGATGTGAATGGCGCCTCTTGAATGTATTTTCATCTGCCACATCCATGACTTGATTCGTCCAGCCAGGGGCGCTTGGTTGCTCCTCCCCCTGCCAAGGGGGAGGCGGGGAGGGGGTTATGGCTCCATCCATCAATCGGCACGGCACATCCCGACCCTCCCCTTGCAAAGGGGAGGGGGCAAAGCAGAGGGTTCACCGGTTGCGTGGCAGAGTGGCATCACTCGAACCGCCCTCCTGCCTTCAGGGGCGCCGAGCCGCCAAAAAAACGGGGCCCGAGGTGTCCCCCGGGCCCCGCATCCGATGGCCGTGTCAGATGCTGGATTTGACGCTGACGAACTCGGGGTAGGCATCGATGCCGCACTCGTGGACATCCACACCCATCATCTCTTCCTCTTCGCTGACCCGCAGGCCCATGGTGGCCTTGAGCAGACTCCAGACCACGAGGGAGACGGCAAAGACCCAGCCGAAGATGGTGGCAGCACCCAGCAACTGGGCACCGAAGGTGGCGCTCGTGTTGGAGAAGGGCACCACCATCAGGCCGAACAGGCCGCAGACGCCGTGTACCGAGATGGCACCGACCGGATCATCGATCTTCAGGCGATCGAAGGCGACGATGGCGTAGACCACCAGGGCACCGGCCAGGGCGCCGATCAGGCTGGCGAACAGCGGGCTGGGGGAGGCGGGATCGGCGGTGATGGCGACCAGACCGCCGAGGGCGCCGTTGAGGATCATGGTGAGATCCGCCTTGCCCCAGGTGAGCTTGCTGACCAGCAGGGCGCCGACCACACCGGCGGCCGCGGCGGCGTTGGTGTTGACGAAGACGGTGCCGATGGCGGTGGCATCAGCGGCGCTGGAGAGCGCCAGTTGGGAGCCACCGTTGAAGCCGAACCAGCCCATCCAGAGGATCAGGGTGCCCAGGGTCGCGAGCGGCAGGTTGGAGCCGGGGATGGGGTAGATCTCTCCTTGCTTGCCATATTTGCCGCGACGGGGGCCGAGCAGCAGCACGGCGGCCAGGGCAGCGGCAGCGCCCGCCATGTGGACGATGCCGGAGCCTGCGAAGTCGGAGAAGCCCGCCTCTTTCAGGAAGCCGCCACCCCAGCTCCAGTAGCCTTCCACGGGGTAGATGAAGCCGGTCATCACCACGCAGAACAGCAGGAAGGACCAGAGCTTCATCCGCTCTGCCACCGCACCTGAAATGATGGAGGTGGCGGTGGCGACGAACACCACCTGGAAGAAGAAGTCGGAGTGCAGGGAGTGGCCCGCGTCGTCCGCCTGGCTGCCCATCAGGCTGCCAAAGCTCGGCAGCCAGCCGCCGGCGCTGTTGTCCACGTACATGATGTTGTAGCCGACCAGCAGGAACATGATGCAGGCGATGGCATAGAGCAGGATGTTCTTGGTCAGGATCTCGGTGGTGTTCTTGGCGCGGACCAGGCCGGCTTCGAGCATGGCGAACCCGGCGGCCATCCACATGACCAGCACGCCGGAGATCAGCAGGTAGAAGGTGTCGAGTGCATAGCGCAGCTCGCTGACGGATGTGATCAACTCTTCCATGTCGTATTCCTCAGTTCCAGTCGTATCAAAGGGCGTCTGCGTCGGTCTCGCCGGTGCGGATGCGCACGGCGGCCTGCAGGTCATAAACGAAGATCTTGCCGTCACCTATCTTGCCGGTGTGGGCGGCCTTGCTGATGGCTTCGATGATCTGCTCGACGTTGTCGGCCAGGGTGGCGATCTCCAGCTTTACCTTGGGCAGGAAATCCACCTGGTATTCGGCACCCCGGTACAGCTCGGTGTGCCCCTTCTGGCGGCCAAACCCCTTGACCTCGGAAACCGTCAGCCCCTCGACGCCGAGGCTGGCGATGGCTTCGCGCACGTCGTCGAGTTTGAACGGCTTGATGATGGCGGTGATTAATTTCATGCAATATCCCCAATCCTTGTGGTTCACCCAGATAAAGGCAAATATTGCGCCAGAAAAGTATTTTTCTTTTTATTCATGCACTTACTTATTAATCGCAACCCTGGTCAGCGAGGCTTGCCCAATATGGGCAGGGCTGCGCCAAAGGTGTGCACCGCCGTGGTGCAATCTGGCCGGCAGAAGAACGGAAGGGAGCGTGACGGCGCGCAAGACTCGAAAGTGTGCGGGCTGCTACTGTTGTTCAACAAGAGGGCAACCTGGCCGATAACCCGTCATGACGGGGTGTCGAGGCCAGTCGCCCCCTTGAAGGCTCGACCGGCAGGCCCGGTTTTCCCGCCAGGTCAACAAGCGGATCCGTGGCGCCGAGTAGCAGAACAAGGAAGGTTTTCATGCTGCATGACAATGAGATGACAAGGCTACCGGCCCTCGACGAGGCCGTGATGAGCGGCATGCTGGAGGTCGTGAGCGACGGTCTCTGGGACTGGAATGCCAACACCGGCTATGTCCATCGCTATCCCGGCTGGTATCAGATGCTGGGGTATGAGCCCCACTCCCTCGACAACACAGTCTTCACCTGGGAGAACCTGATCCACCCGGACGATCTGGCGCAGGTCATGGAGAGCTTCGATGCCTGCCTGAGCGGGCGGGCGGCGGACTACCGGGCCGAATACCGCTGCCGTTGCCGTAACGGTGACTACCTCTGGGTGGCGGATTGTGGCCGCATCGTCGCACGCAACCCGGACGGCAGTGTCGCCAGGATGGTGGGGGCACACCGCAACATCCACGCCCAGCGGGAACTCTACGCCAGGCTGGAGCTGCAAAACCGCACCCTGGAGCAGCAGGTGGCGCAGCGTACCGCCGAACTGGAGCGGCTCAACCAGGCATTGCAGTTCCAGGTGGAGGAAAACCGCCGCCTGGCGGAGACGGACTCCCTGACCGGCGCTGCCAGCCGCTATCGGCTGGAGCAGGCGGTGCGGCTGGAGCATGAGCGCGCCAAGCGCTTCAAGGAGCCCTTTGCCGTGATCGCCATGGACGTGGACGACTTCAAGCAGATCAACGATCGCCATGGCCACGGGGTGGGGGACCAGACCCTGATCGATATCGTGCAGCTGACCCGGGGCTGCATCCGCGAGATCGATCTGCTGGCTCGCTGGGGGGGTGACGAGTTCATGCTGGTGCTTCCCAATACCCGGTTGCCCGACGCCCGGGTGGTGGCCGAAAAGCTGAGGCAGCGCCTGAGCCATGCCAGGGTCAAGGGGATCGAGCCCGTGACCTTGAGTTTCGGGTTGGTGGAGTCCGACCCCGACGAGCAGGTGTCCCACCTGATGGCACGGGTCGACAGGGCGCTCTACCGGGCCAAGCTGGCGGGCAAGGACCAGCTCAGCGGCTGACAAGGGCACTGGTCGGAGCCGCTACGGGGCTTTTCCCCCCCGAATACGGCTTGACCAAGGGATTTTCTTGACTCCAATTCATCCCGCTGGTTTCATGCGCGCTCTTTTCATTCTTGCGAGATGTATCTTCATGAAAAAGTCCTTGCTGATTGCCCTGACCGCCCTGCCTCTGGTAGCCCACGCCGGCCTGATGGATTCCCTGACCGACACCGTGACCAGCAGCGTCACCAGCACCGCCAAAGAGATGGCTGGCAACGCCATGGACACCGCTTCCAACGAAGCGATCAAGAAGGCTCTGGACATCAAGGAAGGCGGCTCCAACAAGCAGGCCATCAAGGACAAGCTGGGCGCCCCGGCCAGCACCAAGACCGACGCCGGTCTGGAAGTGTGGACCTATGACCTGGACGCTCTGAACAAGGCCTCCCCGCTGCTGGCCGAGACCACCAAGTCCCTGCTGAAAGACTCCGAAGTGGCCCAGAAGAACGTGGTCATCAAGTTCGAAGGCGAGACCGTGAAGACCCTGAACCTGGCCAACAAGGCCTGAGTCCTGGCAAGGTGAATGAAAAAGGGGCCCGCGGGCCCCTTTTTGCTGCCTGGTGTTCAGGCTCACACCTTGAAGCGGTGCACCAGGGCCAGCAACTGGCGGTTGGACCCCAGCAGGGTGGCGGCGCTCTGCTCCGTGTTGCCGCCGTTCTCCACCAGGAGGTTCAGCATGTCGCGAATGCTCACCATGTTGCGGTTGATCTCCTCGGTCACCCGGCTCTGCTCCTCGGCAGCGGTGGCGATCTGGCTGCTGAGATCGTGGATCTGCACCACGGCGTCGGCCATGGTGTCGAGGCCGCCGGTGACCTGCCCCGTGGTGTCGGCCGCCGCCTGGCAACTGCGCTTGGTCTGCTCCATGGCGACCACGGCCTCGGCGACCCCCTGGGTGAGCCGTGACAACATGCTGCCCACTTCGGCGGTGCTGTTCTGGGTGCGTGCCGCGAGGGCACGCACCTCGTCGGCCACCACCGCGAAGCCCCGGCCCTGTTCACCGGCCCGGGCCGCCTCGATGGCGGCGTTGAGCGCCAGCAGGTTGGTCTGGGCGGCGATGCCGCCGATCACCCCGAGCACGCTGCCGATCTGCTGGGCATCTTCCTGCATCTCCAGCACCTTGGCGGCGGCGAGATCCACCTCGTCGATGAGGGCCACCACGCTGGCGGAGGCCGATCCCACCACCTTGCGGGAGCTGGCCGCCTGACCGTTGGCGGCCTCGGTGAAGCTGGCGGAGTCGTTGGCGTGGCGGGCAACGCTGTCGGCGGTGGAGCTGAGTTCGTTGAGGGCGGTGACGACCTGATCGGTTTCGCTGGCGTGTTCCCCCAGGATCCGCCTGGCCTGCCCGGTCTGCTGATCGAGCTGGGCCAGCTCTCGGGTGATGAGGTCGGTGGCGGCGGTCACCTGCACCATCATCTGTTGCAGGAAGGCGATGAAGCGGTTGACCGACAGGGCGATGTTGTCCAGCTCGTCATGCCCTTTGACCTGGATGCGGGCGGTCAGATCGGCGTCGCCGGCGCTGAGGGCGTCGATGTTGAGCTTGAGGGTCTGCAGGCGGCTGCCAAGCTGGCTGATGGCCAGCACCATGAGCACGAACAGCAGCCCCGCCAGGGGGAGCTGGATGCTCGCCAGGGTGGCGAGCACATCCCGGCTGTCCTGGGTCAGGGTGCGGGTCGGCAGGGCGGCGGCCAGCAGCCAGGGGGTCCCTTCGATGGCCTCCATCAGCAGGGTCTGTTCCTCACCCTGATCCTGGAAGGTGGTGCGAAGCTGCCCCTTGCTCGCATCCTGGCCCAGCAGGCCGCTGATGGCGAGGGCGAAGGGATAGTCGGCGTGGGCGGAAAGGTTGCCGAGCACCACATCCCCGGTCAGACGGGCGTTGCGGCTCAGGATCTTGCCGTCAGCCTCGATGATCATCACCTGACCGCCGATCTCCTGCTCTTTCTTGGCCACCAGGTCGTTGAAGAAGCCCAGGGTGACGTCTATGGTCGACACCCCGTAGAGGGCGCCATCCTGGTAGATCCCCATGGCGCAGTTGGTTCTCGGCTGCTGGCTCGCGCCATCCTTGTAGGCGGCGGCCCAGGCACAGACGCCACGGGGCGCCTGCTGACCGGCCTTGTGCCAGGGCTGATCGAAATAGTTGGGCGCCTCTGCCGAGTTCCAGTAGGTGTTGGGAATGAGGGCGTTGGACGCATCCCTGTGGAAGAAGGTGCTGAACTTGGCGCGCCCCGCCTCCCGCTTGTCCGGCAGGGGCCAGATGCCGCCACCGAAGACCATGCCGTTGCCGTACTGGTCGATGAGGGCCGGGAGCTGGGCATCTATCTGCTCGCTCGGCAGTTGTGCCACCAGTTGGGTAATGCTGCGCGACTGGGTCTGCACCCCGTTGAGCTGGTCACGGATATCGGTCGCTATCTCGCCGACTCGCAGCGCCACGTTCTCCTCCCCCGCTTTTTGTAGGGCGGGGGTGATCCAGATCTGGATGCCGATCACCGTCAGGGCGCACACCAGCGCCATGAAGCCCAGAAAAACGGCGGTATAGCGCCCCTTGATTGTGCCCAGATTCCATCCCATAACGACTCCTGTCCACTGTGCCCGGGATCGTGCCCGCGTCTGTTGTGTGAGGGACCATTATGATTTATTTCGAAAGTGAAACGTTTGTTATCGCTCACATAACATGATGCGGCCAGGCAGGAAAAGGTGAAAAAACTGGGGGG
>NZ_JBFODF010000024.1:0-43150 GCF_040908165.1 Aeromonas sp. R6-1 | reverse complement strand
GTTTTCGCCGGTGTCGGGGCAGGGCCCCGCCGGCTCACGGGTCTGCTTCGGCAAACCGCTTCATTACGTCGACTTACTGGTTTGCTTCTGCGAACAGCTTGATCATCTCGACTTACTGGTCTGCTTCGGCAAACGGCTTCATCACTTCGATTTACTGGTTTGCTTCTGCGAACTGCTTGATCATCTCGACTTACTGGTCTGCTTCGGCAAACGGCTTCATTACTTCGATTTACTGGTTTGCTTCTGCGAACTGCTTCATCACCTCGGCGTGCTTGATCATGCCGTCTGCACGCAGACCAAGGTTCTTCACGAACTCCGCCTTCTTGGCCGGATCTTCAATCTTGTCGTAGCGCTGTTGCAGATGGGCCTGGATCTGTTCCGGGGTCATGTTCTTCATGCGGGCCATCTTGTCGTGGCGGCCGCCATGATGTTTGCCGCCCATCATGCCGGTACCGTCCATGGGGCAACCGGTCGCCGTGGCCTGGGTCGGTTGTGCGGTGGAGACCGCCTCGCTGGCGGCATAGGCGCCCAGCGGCAGGCCGAGGATCAGGGTGGCGGTCAGCAGGGTCTTGGTCAGCTTTTTCATGGGTAACTCCTGTCGGATGTGTACGGGTAGAGGCTCTTTCGCCTTGGTATCCAGTAAACACCGTGGAAGTGTCTGAAATTTGCCAGTAGAAGCCTATTTTGTAGCAGAGTGTGGCACAGAGGCGTGCTGGCACACTTTGACACAACCCGCCCGGTTGATTTTCGTATAATCGCCCCAGCCCGATAACGGAGAGATGATGATGAACCAAGGCAGCCCTCATATTCTGGTGGTCGATGACCACAGCGAGATCCGCGATCTGCTCAAGCGCTTTCTGGAGCAGCATGGCATGCGCGTCAGTTGCGCCCGCGATGGCAAGGAGATGAAGCGGCTGCTGGATGAGCGGGAGTTCGACCTGCTGGTGCTGGATCTGATGATGCCGGGGGAGGATGGCCTCACCCTGTGCCGCGAGCTCAGGGTCAAATCCCGTCTGCCGATCATCATGCTGACCGCCATGGGGGAGGAGACGGACCGCATCATCGGCCTGGAGATGGGGGCGGACGACTACCTCTCCAAGCCGTTCAACCCGCGGGAGCTGCTGGCCCGCATCAAGGCGGTGATGCGCCGTACCCAGGCAGAGAGCCTGCCCGTGCCGGAGACCTTGACCCGGGATCTGCGCTTCGATCGCTGGCTGCTCGACGTCAATCGCCGTGAGCTGGTGGACGAGGAGGGGGTGGGGATGAGCCTCTCCACCGCCGAGTTCGATCTGCTCAAGGTGTTTCTGGAGCGGCCCCAGCGGGTGCTGAGCCGGGATCAGTTGCTGGATCTGGCCCGTGGCCGGGAGGCGGTGGCCTTCGATCGCGCCATCGATACCCTGGTGAGCCGACTGCGGCGCAAGCTGGAGCGGGATCCCAAGAATCCCGAGCTCATCAAGACCATCTGGGGTGGCGGTTACCTGTTCGCCGCCGACGTGACCCAGGAGTGAGGCCGACATGATCAAGCGCGTCTTCGCCAGGCTGCTGCCCAAGGGGTTGACCGGCCAGATAGTGCTGGTGGCCCTGGCGGGGCTGGTGCTGATCCAGCTGCTCAGTATCCAGATCTACCGCTCGGACAGGGAGGAGGCCCTCGGTTACGTCAACAGCCGCAACGCCATGCAGCGCATCATCTCCGTGGTGCGCCTGCTCTCCCTCTCCCCTCCTTCCCTCTATCATGAGATCCTCAAGGCGAGCCGCAGCGAGACCCTGCTGCTGCGTCTGGCCGACGAGCCGTTGCAGCCGGACAACCGCAGCCCCCGCTTCGAGAAGCTGGTGCGGGCCAAGCTCGGCTATCCATCCTCCCTGGCGGTGGAGATCAGCGCCGAGCTGAAGCAGGACATCCAGCGCAGCCGGGCCTGGCAGCACCACAACCGCATGATGAAGGATCGCAACGGCATGCCGCCGCCCCAGGACATGCGGCTCTACGGCTCCATCGAACTGCCCAACGGCGGCTGGCTCCAGTTCAGCTCCCTGGTGGACAAGGAGACGGCGAGCTGGTCCTGGCAGACGACCCTCAACCTGCTGCTGGTGGCGAGCCTGGTGATCGGCCTGATGATCTGGCTGTTCCGCCGGGCGACCCGTCCCCTCAAGCAACTGGCGGCCAACGCCGACAGGCTGGGGCGTGGTGAGGACATCGAGCCCCTGCGCGAGGAGGGGCCCACCGAGATCCGCGAGTCCATCCAGGCCTTCAACCGGATGCACACCCGGCTCGATCGCTTCGTGCAGGACAGAACCCGGATGCTGGCCGCCATCTCCCACGACCTGCGCACCCCCATCACCAGCCTGCGGCTGCGCAGCGAGTTTCTGGCGGACGGGGAGGACAAGGAGCGCTTCCAGCAGACCCTGCAGCAGATGGAGCAGATGCTGGCGGCGACCCTGAGCTTTGCCCGGGAGGAGGGGCAGCAGGAGGCGACCCGGGAGCTGGATCTGGTCAGCCTGCTGGAGAGCCTGTGTGACGACTATGCCGACATGGGCCAGCCCGTCACCTGCCTGGCCGAGGGTAAACAGGTTTACGCCTGCCGCGCCAACACCCTGCGCCGGGTGCTGCAAAACCTCATCGGCAACGCCATCAAGTACGCAGGGGGGGCCGAGGTCTCTCTGGTGCGCGGTGACGGCGAGTTGCTGATCCTGGTTCGCGATCAGGGGCCGGGGATTGCGGAGAGCCAGTTGGAGGAGGTGTTCAAGCCCTTCGTGCGCCTGGATGAAGCCCGCAACACCGAGTCTGGCAGCGTGGGACTGGGGCTCGCCATCGCCCGCACCCTGGTGCACCAGCACGGCGGTGAGCTCAGCCTTCACAATCGCCAGGAGGGGGGGCTGGAGGCGCGGATCAGCCTGCCCCTGTAAGGAACCTGACCAGGAAATGGGGCACCACCAGGGTGCCCTTTTTGCTCCCCGTGGCGAAAGGGAAGCAGGGCAACACGCCGGTCACCCGGAAACGGGCAACAAAAAACCCGCCGAAGCGGGTTTTTTCAATTCTTGCTGAGGCCCTTGCCCAAAGAGGGGAAGGTGCTCCGGCTTGAATTACTGCGGAACGACGTTCGCAGCAGCCGGGCCTTTCTGGCCTTGCTCGATGGTGAACTCAACGCGCTGACCTTCTTCCAGGGTTTTGAAACCGTTGGACTGGATGGCGGAGAAGTGAACGAACACGTCTTTGCTGCCGTCAGCCGGGGAGATGAAACCGAAGCCTTTCTCGGCGTTGAAGAATTTTACGGTACCAGTCATTTTGGACATGATAATTTCCTTGAGTAGTGATTAGTGAAACGCCACCGGAGCGGCAATCCATGATTTTTCGTCAGAAATACGTATGGGGAGCACTAAAGAAGGAGAATTATCTGGCAAGAATTATCGGGGATAACTGCCTGCACAAATCACTGCTTTAAGATGACTGCCTAACATAATCAGGTCTGAACTACCGAACCATCGAAAACGATTAGAACACGCACACCCTGTCATGGCAATCTTTATCTTGGTATTCGTTTCAGTCAGTGATGACTGGATCGGGGTTTTATCCGGGTGTGCATCAGCTGCCAGGCGCCTCCTGCTGCCCTTTTCAGGGAGATGACATGACGCTCTGCCAGCCCCCTTTTTTGCAGCAGCGTCATCTGCGTGCGTTCATGCTGCCGTTACCGTCTGCCACGGTATTTGTTGCTGACGGAATCGGACCAGCTGAAGGTGTCGGGCAGTACTTGGGCACTGGCTCGCTCCTTGGCTTTCTCCCGCGCCAGTGCGGAAGCCGCCTTGGCGGCCTGGGCGCGATCGGCGGCGATCTTCTGGCGTCCTGCTTCGCGGATCTTGTTGCGCTCCCCGTTGGTCAGGGTGTGATCGGCATTGGCCTGGGCCTTTTGCACCAGCAGGGCAATCTCGGCTTTCTCGGCCTCGGTCAGATCCTTCATTTCCAGCTTCTTCATGACGCGCTCCTGCGATCGTTGAATGCCCACCCTAACACACATCCATCGGAGACAGGCTGACCATCCGTCCCCGGATGCCAAAAGTGTCGCCCGGTCGTCATTTCCCGGGGGAGCACGCGACGGGAACGCCTGGCTGACAGGCGCTGCCGGGAGGCTGGATCCCGGCGGAAGATTGGGGGTATGCTGAGGCCAGTGCGATCCCCGATCGTCACTGTTGGCGTACTGAAATCCACGATTCGGCTGACATGCTGGAACACCCGTTCCAACTGTCCAGGTAACCTTTTTGGAGTCTGATGATGAGCAACAAAGAACAGCATCACGGCAAAGATGCCAAGAAAAAACCGCAGATGTCACTGAAAGAGAAACGCGAAGCCAAACGTCAGAAAGCAGAGCTGAAAAACGGCAGCGCGATGAAGTAACGCTCCATCCACTGCGGCTCCCTGGAGCCGGTATCAAGCCAGTCCATCATGGGCTGGCTTTTTTGTCTCCGGCAGTAGAGGTGGTGCCATAGGCGGCAAAGATCCGCTCATAGCGCCCGTCCGCCTTCATCTTGGCGAGCTGTCTGTCGAACCATTGCCGGTGGCCCGCCTCGCGAAAGGCGAAGTGGTAGTGAGTCGGGGGGAAGAGGTCGTGCTGTCTGACCCTGTTCTTGGGATAGCGGTCGCCCTCCTGGTCATCCCCGAGCAACTGCGCCAGATAGTAGTAGAACACCCGCTGTTCCAGGATCACGGCATCGGTGCGCCCGAGCAGGAGCCGCTGTACCTGTCCCTCCTGCCTCGCCACCTCTTCATAACGGGGATTCTGGTCGACGATGTCGGAGAAGGTCGTTCCCAGGATCTGTCGTGCACGCTGGAAGGCACTGACTCGCAGGGTCTGCAAATCCTTCATGGTGTGGACTGCCGTCGGCGCCAGGGTGAAGACCCGGTTGTGGAAGGTGATCACCGGCTGTGAGAGGTAGGCGCTTTCCAGCATGCCGGGTTTGACGTTGATGATGGCGTCCAGCTTGCCTTCCTCCAGCATCCTGAAGGTGCGCTCCAGGGGAAGATAGACGACCTGCAGCTCATGGGGGCTGCCTGCGAAGGCCTCTCGCATGAGATCGAGTTCAATGCCCCTGTCTTCGTGGCTGATGACATAGGGAGGAATGGCAAAGCTGACTCCCACCCGCAGCGGCTCCGCAGCAAGGTGGCCGCCGAACATCAGCAGGGCGAAGCACAGCAGACGGCTCAAGTGGTTCATGCAGGTTCCCGAAGGGAGAAATCGTCTCGATGATAGCCACAAGCCTGGACGAAGGGGACGTAAAGCGGGGGAAAGTGGCAGCAACATGGTCGTCGGGGGAGGTGAATGCGTCAGAAACAGGTAAAAAAAGGCCCTGATGAATCAGGGCCTGCCGCAGGGGATCAGAACGGAAGGGCAGGAACTTTTCAGTGTAACTGCCACTGTGTGTGTGAGTTGGTTGAGTGCAAGCCTAGTAAACACTGTTTCCATCCATCTTGCTATCTCACCCACATGCTCTTAAATCGCATTAAACCTATCATTAATGCTGTTCGTGTCAACATCTGATACATTTACGATAAAAAAGTTTACACAACTTGTCGAACGTCTTCCTCTGCTTATAGAGGTCATACTACACCAGTTCTGATGTCTCGGGGCTGTGATGTTGAAAATCGAAGGTGGTTTTTGGCTTCATTGTTCGCCTCCCTATGGGGCGTTTCCTGAAAAAGGGTAACGGGTCTGATGTTGCCATCCTGAACGGTAACTACCCCGCCTTCAACTGCTTGTCACCCTATATCTTTGTCTGCTACCAGGAGCTGGTCGAAGACACCGAGCTGAACCGAATAGCAGGTGAACGTATGAGATAACGTCATCGGCTAGCGGAATGACCTATGACTGTATGGGCTGGAAAGTCACAGACTGGTGCCAGGGTTACAGCTCAAATAAGCCCCTACCGCATAACTGCCGCTGTAATCACCCCACTACATGGCTTCACCATCAGGCATACCTCCAGAATAAAGTCATGGCCTACGGGATTGGTACACACGATCGGAGCAATGTCGCCCCTGAGGTAAGACAGTGATAGTTCAAACAATAGTCAAGTGAAAAAATGAGTCCAGATGTTAGTTCTAATTGAATCTTGATGAAGATCAAAACCTGGAAACAGAAATATATATTTATTTACGAAAATATTGTAGTAGATCTTTTTCTATTCAGCCTTGCGAGAGATTTGCTAATGCTAGAAGGAAATCAAGAGTCCATCGAATTGATAAGGGCCTTATACCCAAATTTCGAAATAACGGGTGTACCTAAGGAAGGTGCTAACAAGTCACTTGGCACAAAAACACACCATTCTAAATTATTGATATTAAATGGCTAAACTTTTTAGTTTTGGCACATAGGATACTTATTCGCACCTTCCTTAGCTCTATTGATGGCAGGTTTACATTTGTTTGATATTGATTCGATCCGCCCTTTTTTCAAATAAGCTGGCTAATGATTTGCTCATTACTTAATCAGCGGTCTGCAATGCTTACCAAGCTCAAGTTCATCCTGACGTAGTTCATGCCCTTTAATTGCTTCACATTTATCAGTTATGGATTCTACCTTTCTTAACGCTGCATCCAACATCACATCTAAAGTGCTTAAGGTTTTTGCACGTCTGAATTTAATAAGCCAATCTATCTTAGTCATTTTCTACCTTAGTGACGTTTGATTAATCTTCTATAAACTATTTTGATTCATTTTATTGCTTATGTATACTTTATATGATTGATACAAAACAAGAACGAAAATAAATACAAAGAATACGATGCTAGTGCTTGTCACCCCAAATCCAAACCCACCATTTTTTTCAGATTGTGACAACAAATCGCCTATAGAAGCACCCAGCGGGCGAGTTAAAACATAAATAATCCAAAAGGTTAAAACGACGTTCGTTTTTAAAATCAAGTAGGCTGTATATATGATAAATATGAGTCCCCCAAACAAAAAGACTGAATTCATGTATCCTATATCCATACCCTCTGAGACCCAATCACCCGCAGCGGTTCCCAGCGCAAAAGTCACCAATATAGCACTCCAGTAAAACAACTCCCGCTTAGGTGTATCGATAGACTGTATTGATAAAGTCTTTTCCTGGGAGTGCCAGAGCCAAAATGTAGCAAGAAGAATAATTGTAAAAACAATTGTTGAAACTTCCAATGGAACGCCAACTTGATCTGTTAGGTTATCAGTGACCAAAGTGCCAAAGATACTAACAAGCACTACTGCTAACCAATACTTCCATGGGACATATTTATTAGAGTGAAGTTGCATCACCAAGGTAATGACTAAAATTCCCCCCATGATAATAGATGTAACTGTTAGCCCAAGCCTCATGTTAAAAATCAAATAATCAGCTGCCGTTTCCCCAACGGTAGTGGACATCATTTTAATAATCCAGAAAGCCATTGTTACTTCTGGAACCTTATTAAATAAGCCCTTTTCCCATACATTGATATTATTCATATGATTACCTATTTATCGTGCCTACTATAAATCACCACTATCTATTTTTACTAACTATAATTGGAGCAGGCATGTGTAACATATGACACTGCTCCAACACTATACTTTCATGCACTTAGTTATCAGTATCTAAATCCAATGCTACAGTGCTGTTTTGTTTGCTTCTTGTACTTGATATGAATACCAGCACAGCAATTGCTAATAGTAATGCAGCTGAGGCGGAATAGCGGCTAAGTTCCAACCCACCTTTGCTCAATGGCTTATCCAGGAAGTCTCCAACAACAGCGCCAAGGGGGCGTGTGATAATAAAGGCAGCCCAAAACAAGAATGTACGAGAGATCTTAGTCCATAAGTAGGCTGCGACTATGGCCAGCAACATGCCACCGAATACAACGGAACTCCCTGCATACCCGAATCCGGCATCATCGGCAGTCCAGTCACCCAATGCCGTGCCAAGAGTTTGTGAAAACATGATGGTGATCCAGTAGAACATTTCTGTTCTGGGTGACGAAATTACACTGGATGATATCTCTCCTTGCGCTCGATACCACACCCCAAAGGAACCAAGTAACAAAAGGAAGAGTATGGTCGAACCACCTGCATAACCAATTCCCAAAGAACGGTCTGCAAAGTCAGCCAGCGTTGTACCCACCGTGGTGGTTGCGATGATCGTGACCCAATACAGCGTAGGGTTATAAGACTTGGCGGATATCTGAGCACTGACAGCAGCAAAAAAAATGACTGCAAAAATTGCTGTACTCACTAGGTAGCCTAGATCCATCGACATCGATAACGCATCACCGCCTGTCTCACCAAGCGTTGTTGCTAAAATTTTAATCATCCAAAAGGCCAGTGTGATTTCTGGCACCTTGCTTACGATGTTATCGGTGTTGCTATGCATAGTTCACCCTATCATTTGGTTAGACGAATCGCCGTCCATGAAAGAGTGTCAGGGATTTATTAAGAAACACTTAAGCTGGATAGCGCCATGCGAAAAAATTTAACATTGATGCGTAGCGAATTGTGGAGTGTCAAATGGACTCACAAACTGGGTGGTTCTACTGGGCTTTCTTGTCTGCAATTTTTGCTGCTCTGACTGCAATTTTTGCGAAGGTAGGGGTGGAGGGGGTTGATTCTGACCTTGCAACTTTGATCCGCACAGGAGTGATCATCGTTGTTTTATCAGCATTTATTGCTTACACAGGGAAGTGGGCCAACCCTTTTGGTCTAACACCAAAAACTTGGATTTTCCTTACTCTGTCAGGTTTAGCAACAGGCGCTTCTTGGGTCTGCTACTTTCGAGCACTAAAGATTGGTGAGGCTTTTAAGGTTGCCCCAGTAGACAAGCTCAGCCTTGTCCTGGTTGCAATTTTTGCTTTCACTTTCCTTGGTGAACGACCATCGGTCAGAGAATGGCTGGGCATTGGCATGATCGCTGGCGGTGTCTTGCTATTGGCTTTCAAGCGATAGAAAGCTGAACGAAGCGCATCTTAAGACTTCCTTAATTTTAGCTGTGTATCATTTCGGATAAGACATTTGTGATTAAGATCGCATTTTTATCAGTAAATGACAAAATGCCGCTTAAGCTCACGTACAGCTTTGTTACCATTCATTTTCAACATAAAGACAAGATGTCTCGTTAGAAAGTGATTGTTGGACTATTAATGGAGTAAGTATGCCTTCCCTTATAAAAATAAAAATTGTTCCGCTTATGTTCTTTTTGGCACTGTATTTTGCATTTATGCTGAACTGGCGTGGAGTTCTCCATTTTTACGAAATCCTTTACAAATTAGAAGATTTTAAGTTTGGTTTCGCCATTTCATTACCAATATTGCTTGTTGCAGCGCTTAACTTTGTATTTGTTCCATTTTCGATACGGTATTTAATAAAGCCTTTTTTTGCACTTCTTATCGCACTTAGTGCAATCGTTAGTTACACAATGATGAAGTATAGAGTCTTGTTTGATCAAAACATGATTCAGAATATTTTTGAAACCAATCAAAATGAGGCGTTAGCATATTTAAGCTTACCAATTATAGTATGGGTTACTATTGCTGGTTTTATCCCTGCCATTTTACTTTTCTTTGTTGAAATTGAATATGAGGAAAAATGGTTCAAAGGGATTCTAACTCGTGCCCTATCGATGTTTGCATCACTTATAGTGATTGCGGTTATTGCAGCACTATACTATCAAGATTATGTGTCAGTGGGGCGCAACAATTCAAACCTCCAGCGTGAGATTGTTCCAGCCAATTTCGTTAATAGTACCGTTAAATACGTTTACAATCGTTATCTTGCTGAACCAATCCCATTTACAACTTTAGGTGATGATGCAAAACGGGATACTAATCAAAGTAAGCCCACGTTGATGTTTCTGGTCGTTGGTGAAACCGCTCGTGGTAAAAATTTCTCGATGAATGGCTATGAGAAAGACACCAATCCATTTACCAGTAAATCTGGTGGCGTGATCTCCTTTAATGATGTTCGTTCGTGTGGGACTGCAACCGCTGTATCTGTCCCCTGCATGTTTTCCAATATGGGGAGAAAGGAGTTTGATGATAATCTCGCTCGTAATAGCGAGGGTTTGTTAGATGTGTTGCAGAAAACGGGGGTCTCCATTTTTTGGAAGGAGAACGATGGCGGCTGCAAAGGCGTCTGCGACCGAGTTCCTAACATCGAGATCAAACCGAAGGATTACCCAAAGTTCTGCGATAAAAACACATGCTATGACGAGGTTGTCCTTCAAGAGCTCGACAGTGAAATTGCTCAAATGAAAGGGGATAAGCTGGTTGGCTTCCACCTGATAGGTAGCCATGGCCCAACCTACTACAAACGCTACCCTGATGCTCATCGTCAGTTCACTCCTGACTGTCCAAGCAGTGATATTGAAAACTGCACAGATGAAGAGCTCACCAACACCTATGACAACACCATCCGCTACACCGATTTCGTGATTGCAGAGATGATTGCCAAGTTGAAAACCTACGAAGATAAGTACAACACCGCGTTGCTCTACGTCTCCGATCATGGTGAATCACTGGGAGCATTAGGGCTTTACCTGCACGGTACACCGTACAAGTTTGCACCGGATGATCAGACCCGTGTTCCTATGCAGGTGTGGATGTCACCTGGTTTCATCAAAGAAAAAGGCATGAATATGGAATGTTTGCAGAAAAATGCCGCAGCCAATCGCTATTCTCATGACAACATATTTTCTTCTGTCCTGGGAATATGGGATGTGAAGACGGCTATCTACGAACAAGAATTAGATATCTTTAAGCAATGTCGGAATAATTGAGTTGCGAATCGTTGATATTTTAATGAAGTGGTTTTTATAGAAATAGACGTTTAACAGGTAATTGTTATGTTTTCAGCTGTCAGAATAAAAGTTGTTCCATTTGTACTGCTATTGGCTTTGGTATTCGCATTTTTGCTGAACTGGCCCGTTCTGCTCCATTTCTATGACATATTGTCTAACATCGAGCACTTCAAAATAGGGTTTGTAGTTTCAATCCCATTCCTACTTGTTGCTGCATTAAACTTCGTCTTCATGCCATTCTCGATCCGCTTTCTGATGAAGCCGTTCTTTGCATTCCTGTTTGTTACAGGTTCTATCGCCAGTTACACCATGATGAAATATCGTGTGTTGTTTGATGGTGATATGATCCAGAATATATTTGAAACAAACCAAAGCGAAGCTTTTGCATACGTTAACGCTCCAATAATAATCTGGGTTATTTTGACCGGTTTGTTACCCGCAGCATTGATATTTTTTGTGAAAATTGAGTATGCATCTACCTGGTACAAAGGTATCGCCCAGCGATTGTTATCTATGTTTTTCTCTTTGGTAATAGTTGGGATAATTGCTGCCTTGTACTACCAAGATTACGCATCAATTGGTCGTAACAATCAGACTCTAAATCGTGAAATCGTTCCAGCTAACTTCATGTATAGCACCAGTAAGTACCTGTATAGACGCTATATGGCAGAGCCCATCCCTTTTGTTACTTTAGGTGATGATGCCACACGGGTTACGAAAAAGGACAAACCAACATTGATGTTCCTGGTTGTTGGTGAGACTGCTCGTGGTAAGAACTTTTCAATGAATGGCTATGAGAAAGATACCAACCCATTCACAAGTAAGTCTGGTGGTGTGATCTCCTTTAACGATGTCCGCTCCTGCGGGACAGCAACCGCTGTATCCGTCCCCTGCATGTTCTCCAATATGGGGAGAAAGGAGTTTGATGATAATCGCGCTCGCAATAGCGAGGGCCTGCTAGATGTGTTGCAAAAAACGGGGATCTCCATTTTTTGGAAGGAGAACGATGGAGGCTGCAAAGGCGTCTGCGACCGAGTACCTAACATCGAAATCGAACCAAAGGATCACCCTAAGTTCTGCGATAAAAACACATGCTATGACGAGGTTGTCCTTCAAGACCTCGATAGTGAAATTGCTCAAATGAAAGGGGATAAGCTGGTTGGCTTCCACCTGATAGGTAGCCATGGCCCAACCTACTACAAGCGCTACCCTGATGCTCATCGTCAGTTCACCCCTGACTGTCCACGCAGTGATATTGAAAACTGCACAGATGAAGAGCTCACCAACACCTATGACAACACCATCCGCTACACCGATTTCGTGATTGGAGAGATGATTGCCAAGTTGAAAACCTACGAAGATAAGTACAACACCGCGTTGCTCTACGTCTCCGATCATGGTGAATCACTGGGAGCATTAGGGCTTTACCTACACGGTACACCGTACAAGTTTGCACCGGATGATCAGACCCGTGTTCCTATGCAGGTGTGGATGTCACCTGGATTTACCAAAGAGAAAGGCGTTGATATGGCGTGTTTGCAGCAGAAAGCCGCTGATACTCGTTACTCACACGATAATATTTTCTCATCTGTATTGGGTATCTGGGACGTCAAAACATCAGTTTACGAAAAGGGTCTAGATATTTTCAGTCAATGTCGTAATGTTCAATAAATTACATTATTGGGGGCTCAGGCCCCCAATCATCTGTTAAATAATAGGTTTATTACTATTGTCCGTGTATTTCATGGTTGAAATTTTTAACGGGCAAATCAGAAAGAGGAAGCTAAAATGGCAAAGCCTGGTGCAACTGGAATTACCCGAATCATTCATGCCACCAATTATAGTATGAAGGGGCTTTCTTCAGCTTGGAGACATGAAGCGGCTTTTCGTCAGGAACTGCTACTCATTGTGCTGTTGATGCCTCTGGCGTTTTTTGTCGGAGATGGTTTAAATCAAATACTACTCCTAATGGTTATAAGTTGGCTGGTTGTGATTGTAGAGATCCTGAACTCAGCTATTGAAGCAGTAGTAGACAGAATAGGGTCAGAGCATCATGAGCTTTCTGGTCGAGCTAAAGACATGGGCTCTGCGGCTGTCTTCATTGCTCTGATGTTGAATGCCATAGTGTGGGGTGCATTGACAGGGCGTAATTTATTAACCTGGTGGTAGTGTTATCATCAATAATATTTTTAATTATTCATGGCAGCCACCATAAATAGTGGCTGTTTAATGAAAAACAATAGATGCTAATTATAAGGTGGAACTTTTGTCTGTTTAGCCCGCACCATAGGTGCGAAAATAACCATATTTTATTATGGCTGTTTTTCTGTCTTGATTCTACTCATACGAGAATTGACACTTAGTTAAGTAATGACAACATGAGGTTTGAACCTGCGTATTAAACGCTTGACATGTTTGCAATGCTAATGCGAGTGTCGCTTCTAATAAAATAGTATGTGGGGAAGTAGTAAAACTGGTTTATCTTCGCTGCGAAGCAGCGGAATGTTTAAAAAAGTCTTTTGTTCTCATAATTAGTAAATGGACAGTTTTCAGTATTTTTCAAGTGGCTAAAATGAAAAAATTTGAAAAAAACTATCGTGATGTTTTTTTGAACTGAAAGATGAGGCCGCAGGCTGCCTAAATTTATAGGCACACCCCATGCCGAATCCGTCCCACTAGATCGACAACAGCCTGAACCCCCATTGGTGTAGCCAACAATTTAGCTGGGGCTACGCCACCGAGGCCCCAGGCGGTGCGGTTTAACCACGACAGTGTCTTGACGGTATCGTTCCTGTGAAAGACGAGTGCCGCATCGAGGGCCTGCGCCACTCCGTATACCCTGGCACCCTGCGATATTGATAAGGGGGCAGCAATCCGGAGCTTGCGGGCCAGTGTACTCTGGCCAATATCAGCCCACTGGCAAACCGTCCCCACATCCGTCTTCATCAATTCCGCAAGACGATAGACTATGTCCGGTGCTACGCCAGCCACGATCCATTGATGTGCTCCTAGTGGGTCACAAGGAATACCAAGGGCTTCCAGGAGATAGTTCGCAGTAGCTGCTGCGTCACTACTAGGATGATAGGTTGCATAGGGCATCATGTAGCATTCCTCATTGTACAAACACGACCTCTCATGAGCTATCCTATCCCAAACTGTCGTTTTGAGTGGAAAATTAACAACCAAATGCCCCTACATTGAGGAGGGCTGATGACCGAGTTGGTCTGTACTGAACCAGGTTTAGGCATTGAGTTGGGGACTGCTTTTCAGGTTCTATCGGAGAACGGCTCTGAATGGGAAATCCTGTTGGGGAATGAATACCGCAGGATCAACAAACGCAGCGGGCGCGTTACAGGTTGGAAAACACCTCCAAAATTTGAGTGCAAAGATATCCAAAAGCAGAATGTAAAATAACTGTTCAATACAGGTGATATCTGTGATATGCAACCTGCACAGGCTATTCCTATATCCACCACAGAAGAATATTATAGAGTTCATAACTTATTACTTAAGGGGCTTTGCATGCTCGTAAAAGAAATTGTGCCAACAGAGCAAGTTGTCGATGTCCTCTGTGATGTCTGTGGTCGTAGTACAAAAACGAATCTTGGAACCAATCAATACGGCTCGTTATCGGCGGATTTTGGCTATGGTTCCCGTCACGATGGTGAGCGTTATCTGGTGCATCTGTGTGAAATGTGCTTTTTCGGTACACTCGCAACAATGAGGGAGATGCATCGCGGGGAACATATGTTTGACGATGACTATGAGGCTGCAAACCCAGACACATTTGGGCGTGATTATTCTAATAGGGAGATAATCTGAATAGTATGCCCCTATATTCGAGGTTGTGTGGAGAGAACTATTTCCTATCATCGACTCATTCTGTGAGCCAATGATATTGTCCTATCGGCTCATTTCGTGAGCCGAACAAGATCCTTCATAGGCTCATCTGGTGAGGTGGTCTCAACGCTCACTACCACCATTAGCTACACAGTGTCATAGAAGATTAGAGCCAGGTCACTCAGCAGATCCAAACGCGATATCGCTCACGTCTTTTTGAATAATGCTATTTCTATAATCATCTTGGTGCCAAAAACAGTGGAGCTGATGCTGGGATTGAGAGATAATTCTCCAGATATAAAAATGTGATACATGAGGCTATCAATGAACGATTTTTTGAAAATTCTGCTGAATATCCGTAGCCTTCGTGCTGCATTGCGTGAGCTCTCTTTTGAGCAGTTGGTCGAGGCTAAAGACAAATTTGACGAAATCTATGCCGAACGTGAGCATCAAGAGAGCAAAATCAGAGCTGAGTCAGCCGAGCGCCTGCAAAAACTGGCTGAGTTTACCGAGCTGCTGAAAGAAGCTGGCATAGATCCGAGTGAGCTGGTTGGTACTGCGGCTCCGGCGAAAGCTGACGGTTCAGCTAAAGCGAAACGCACTCCTCGTCCAGCAAAATACCGCTATACCGAGGATGGTCAGGAGAAGACCTGGACTGGTCAGGGTCGTATGCCTAAAGCTATCGCGGCAGCTGTTGAAGGTGGTAAAGCGCTGGAAGATTTCCTGATCTAATACTGATAGCCCATGCAGTATTGCGTGGGCCTTTCATTCTGTTTTTAGTAGGAGCCCGTATGGGGAGAACATTAAAGGACATCATCTCATCCGAATCACCCGAGGTTGTCCAGAGAGCCAAGGCTCTTGCCGAATAACAACTGGTACGTCTCAGTATAACCAAATTGCTTTCAAATCTCGGTACAGGTGATGTTCCTGCAATAGATCCCGATGTTCTCGATAGTTTGTTGTCGCTCAAAAAATCAGTTGAGAGCCATGACTGTCGGTTAAGTTTATTCGTTCATATGCCTGACGGTACTCATCATGGTGTCAATATTTAACTAAAGATCGTCATTGGTACGTTAATCGCAGATTTTATCTACCAAATGAAAATAACACCCTGTGGCGAAGCTTGTTCAAACTCCCTCGGTGTGCAAGCAGATCTGATAACAGGGCAAGATCATGAACGCCAGATGAATGTATGTGAACAACTAGGGAAGGTGCGAATAAGTACCCTATGTGCCAAAACTAAAAAGTTTAGCCATTTAATATCAATAATTTAGAATGGTGTGTTTTTGTGCCAAGTGACTTGTTAGCACCTTCCCTAGTGCGCAGTCAAAAGTTTATTTAATGTTCAATCATGGCAAGATCCAGTTCGCTGAATTTTACAACGACACGTGCTTGCTACGTTTTGCTCAGATTTCAAACACTCATGCGGACGCCCTGGATCTGATAACGTGTATTGCGTCCGCCACCAGGTAATTTTTCAATGCACCCCCTATCCACCAGTTGCGCAAGATGGCGTGTAGCAGTCGCCTTGCTGACTCCGGCGACTTTTTGATATTGACTGGCGTTGATGCCATTTTCAAAACCCTGTTGGCCGCCATCCAGTAGGCGGTTAATCACTTTGGTTTGCTCTGGACTCAGACTGTCATGACAGTGCCGCAACCAAAAATGAGCCTTGGCAAGAGAACGATCAATAACCTGTAATGCCAGCTCTATGGCGTAATCCAGTGTGTCGAGGAACCAACAGATCCAGGAGGTAATATCTAGCGGGCCCCTCTGCGCTGACTCAAGCGCCCGATAGTAGTGATCCCGCCGTTCGAGAATTGCAACTGACATGGCATACAGCCGGATACTTTGGCTGTCAGCCTGTGACAGCGCGAGATCGGTCAATGCCCGCGTGAGCCGCCCATTACCATCATCAACGGGATGCAGGGTCACGAACCAGAAATGGATGATTGCCGCACGAAGAAGGGGATCCATCGTGGGGTCATGCCGAGTCTGGTTAAACCAGGGGATGAACTCGGCCAGTTGATCGTCCAGTGTTGCTCTGGGCGGTGCCTCAAAATGCACGGTAGGGCGATCAACACGCCCAGAGACAACCAGCATCGGCTCATCTCCTCGCAACTGCCCTACGTTCATTGGCTGTACCGACCATTCGTTGACAGGGAACAGCCAACGATGCCATTGGTAAAGTCGTTCAATTGTCAGTGGTTGTTCATGGTTGTCGATGGCATCCAGCATCATGGCCGCGAGCCCCTCTGAGCGCTCTGATACTGGATAGGACTGAGTTTGTGAGCTCCCTAACCGCCTAGCCAGGGAAGATCGCACGGATTGGGCATTGAGACGTTCGCCTTCGATAGCGGATGAGGAGATGATGTTAGCCAATAACGTGTCCAACGTTTGGTCGGGGTTCCCCAACCTGGAATGACTACCGATTAGAATTCCCTGTCTGCGTTGAACCTGCCGTAATCTGGGCAATATCTCGCTATCCTGCCAACGAAAATGGGGCCAATCAGCTTGTTGCCAAATCCAAAATGGTTCCATTATTTCCTCATCCAACGTGCTAGGGTCTCAATAATGAGCCGACCCAGCCCATCATTCGGCTCAATGTTTGAGCCGAATATAACACATGCAGCAGAACAGCAGAGCTGGTAGAGCTGGTAGAGCTGGTGATGAGGATGGAGATCCAGGCTGAAAATCTCAGACCGGAGCTAATGAAAAACTGGATTTATTGCTGCTGTGTGGCGCTACAGCAACCAGTAGATAGACAAGGCGGGAGCTCGTTTTCGTTTCGAATGCTTTTTGGGAGCTTGCAGCTTGCGCTGCATGAAGCCACGCACACGCAGATGCCCTTAGGTCTGCTCACTCATATGCCTGATGGTACTCGCTATGCCATCACTGTGAATAATTATAGGGAAATTTAGGGAAAGTGCGAACAAGTATCCCACGAACAAAAAATGAAAATTTTAGTCATTTAATATCAATGGGTTACCAGTAAATGCTCTCGTGCCATATGACTTATTCGCACCTTCCTTAGTTTTATCTGGGTGAAGAGATAATTATTTGGCAAATATATCTATGGCAGCAGATCGCGAATGTCACACCCCATAACCCTGGCAAGACGATAAGCCTTTTCCAGGGTGACATTGACCTCACCACGCTCAATTCGTCCTACGTAGCTTCTATCAATTTCGGCCGCATATGCGAGTGCATCTTGCGATACGCCCAATTGAAGCCGTCTATCACGTACAGCATCACCAAATTTTTTTGCTAGCTCTTGCATGTCTCGCCTCTCGCTGGCGAGCACTATCTCTGGTTGTCTGGCTAACGACCACGGATTATAATCCGCAAACGAGTTTAGATTTCCACTAAGTGTTTTCGTTCGAGGCCCAGGATTACTTATGAGCTCCCAGACCGTGTGGTTACCAACCGCGCTCTACACCGCACTCATTCGATTGCAGATGGATGACTTCACTGCGATAGGATTTGTAAATGCCATTTTTGGTGACAAAGCAGAATCGCAGATACGTAAGCGGCGTTATACCTTCATTTATCGGCATCTGATCAAGCTCGTAAATCAGGGACTTCTAAAAAGGAAGCATGTTGATGATGGGAGGCGCTTTTCTCATTTCATCAGGACTCCCAAGTTCGATGAAGTGCATTTCAAAGAGGAATTTATTGGGCCTTGTGCTCTTGTAACGGGATCGGGTAAGGAGAGTGAGACGGAAACGTATGAATCCGTTCTGGAAGGACTGATCGCGAGAGCACAGCACTACCGTAAGGGGTTGCAGGAATGTGATTCAATGCTCGCTGAGTACCAGCAATTAAGAGTGGACTTCTCCATATTGGATCCAGCGATTGAAAGGGCCATCAACAATACCGTTGCAGAGAGACGCGATTTGCGGGGCAGGCTGGAGGCCGTGGAGAGGCTTTTGAGGGGGTTGATTGCGTTCAGAAGCGCCTCTTGATGAACGGCCAGAATCGATAGACGTGTCTCAGAATCAAAGGGCTAGTAATTTCAAGCCGTTATCTATCAGCAGCTAAAGGAGAATCAGCCATTGCTTGTATTAGCAACGCTTTAACCTTATGTCCAAGATCAACATTTCGTTTACTCGCTGACTCATGTGTTAGTGCTTGGCTCAGAATATTCAGAGGCCCGACCAAGTAGACCTTTTCTACAGCTCGTGTAATCGCGGTATAACACATTGTTCGATCAATATTTGGGGCCTTATCCAGAACAATGATGACTTGCTTAAACTGTGACCCCTGACTCTTGTGAATCGTCATAGCATAAGCGTGGCGAAGGGCATTGATTATATCCAACGAGATCTCTCGCTCTATGCCGTCATCCCACAGGATCTTGCCAAAGCTAGACAAAGAGTCATCGTTGTCATCATTCTTTAGTATTTTCATTACATTGTAAACTTGGCAAATGTATCCTGTGGAACCATTCATCAGGTCATGATCGTAAAGGTTGGAGCAACACATTATTTTGTCATGTAGTTTAAACTCAGTATCTAAATACTGATTTGCTTCTTCTATAAATACTCTTAATGGTTTACTGTTATTCAATGCTACGCAGCGTTTATTGATATCATTAACCATTTTAGTTGTAGCGCAAATTATTTGTGTTTCATCAGGTTTTTCTAAATATAATGAGACTGCTCTCTTTTGAATTGCATTGGCTCCATTGATATCGATATGGACGACATCATCGTAGCTAAATGTTGGAAGAATACCATTACGGATAGAAGCTGAAATAGCAGGGATGTTTGAGTGTTTATCTTGTCGACGAACCTCTGTTAATGTGATTTTTGGAATATCGTGCATTGGCACTAGTTCATGGAAAACAAGACCGAAATCTACAGGTGGAAGCTGCCCAATATCGCCTAACATGATTACATGTGCAGAATTAGGAACACATCTCAATAGGCGGTACATACTAGGCAAGTCTACCATTGAGCTTTCATCGACAACAATAACAAGTTGTCTGCCTTCATAATTATTAGCATTGAAGTTTTTAATAAATCTTGCGATAGTATGAGCCTCTTGATTTGTTGCCTCTGCCATCCTTTTTGCTGCTTTGCCTGCAAGTGCGACTTGTACTGGTATTATATCTAACTTATGAAACACTGAATAAAGCGCATCTAATAATGTAGTTTTACCTACACCTGCACCACCATTAATAATTAAAAAGCGATGTTTTATAGCCCCAAAGATAGCTTCTTTTTGAAGAGAGTTTAAGTTAAAACACTTTTTACTTTCGTATTGATTGATATAAAAGTTTATCCTTTTTTCATCGATGGATAATTTACTTGGGTTTGTGATGAGGTTCACCAATCGCTGAGCAACATATGCTTCCATGGTGAAAGCACCAGCGCTCTGTAATTCATTGTCACCAACATCAAGGATATTTTCACACGATGTGGCGAGTGCGAATGCTTGATTAACATAGCACTCTGTTTTCTCTTGATTATTGGGGATATTTAAGAGCTGTTTCAGCCATATGTCTAGATCATATCGTGTTGCTAATGTACTCCCGCTAGAAAGGTGACAGTACAATGCCTCCTCGGCTGCTGCTGCGAGCCTAATAGGAGCATCCAATTGAAAGCCTAGAGCCACTGAGATTCGATCACATTCATTAAAATCAACACCAAACGCTAATAATCGGTAAGGGTCTTCGCTTACCTTACTTATGGTTTCCTGTTGATAATAATCTGATACCAAAAATGAGGTGGATACTGATAATCCCAAATGTGCATTGCAGAAACGCATAGCATCAATATTTATATAGCTACGCCATGCATCGATAGTATTTTTTGCGGTGTTTTCACTTAATATCTTACGCAGGCTTACAATATCACCATTGTCCAAGATTTCAAATAAGGACTCACCAAATGTAGACCATAATGTACGGGCTTTTACTGGGCCAACACCTTTAAATCTGGCGTGACTGCCTAACATGATTACGATTTGCTCCCCTGATGGCCTAATTAGATCTAGGTATTGAGGGGTGATTACAGTGAGAATGCCTCCGTGCTCTACACGTCTACTATACTGCTTTTTGACAGCTAATTTAACCAATGCACCCTTCGCTAATATTAGTGACAGGCGATCACTGTTATTTTCAACTATGTGAATGATGTAATTGCGCTTGTAATTGCAATTACGTAGAGTGTCAGGATCTATCTGCACAGCATGAAATGAGCGACCTTTTCTGGATGAATATGGTGGTCTCGTGATGCGAAAAAACTTCTCTTGCTCGAAGTCATTCATCTAGGCACCCGCTTAAATATTTCTAGCAATTCCATACGATGCTGTTCTCGATGTGAATTTGATTGAAGAGATTTATATTCTTGCTTTAAGCCTTCTAAATGAGATTCAAGTTCTGCAACCCGTAGCTGTAATTGACGAATTATTTTGTCTTTCTCTTGAATGCTCTTTTCTTGCGGGCTGTATCGCTTTGCAGGTGCTTTTGAAGTATCCCTAGCCTGGTAGGGAAGTTCCTGTAAGGTATTCTGCTCAGCTAGCCATTGTGCCTTACTTTTAAGGTACGCAACAATGTACTTATTTTGGTAATAGCTAGAGCGAGATATGCCAATCTCTTTTATTATGGCAGTTGCATTTAAACTGCCATTTTCTATGAAGTATTGCCATTCAGCAAGGTCAAGTGGCCCGACCAAATTAGCCACCTTAACAAGATTTTCACGCGCCTTGGCATGCATTTTATCAAGTTCAAAATCTTCCAGTTCATGGCTAATACTGAATGCTTTATTCATTTTTTAAGATCTTTCAATCTGGCTTTTGTCTTCATGGAGTGTGGGAGCGGTGCTTCCAACTCCTCAATAGACATACCACGACTTGTAGCATTAGCGAACCAGCGGACAAAAGTCTCATCATAGTCAGCTAATAGTCTTTTTAACTTGATATTTTCTTCTTTTATTTTATCAAGTTTTGATTGGGTTTCTTCTGCACGCCTGCCAATATCTTCTAATATGTTGCTACTTTGATTGGCTTCTTTATAAGCCTTAACGATAGCTTCTTTTTTTGACAATGCTTGCCGAGTAAATCCTGTCTCCTGTTCTAGCTCCTTCCAAGTGACTTTATTCTTCCCACTGCGGGCAGCTAGGATTACGATGAGTTTGCAGAAGTCTTGCTCTAGTGCAGCTGTAATTTGTTTCTGTTCTTTTTTCATATTGCAACGCACCCATTATTACCATTAGGGAAAACTTGCACTAATTCACCATCTGAAATTGAATTATCCTGCTCAATGGCGAGGGCTATACGACAACCATTTAATAGTTCTTCATGAGAGCGTAGCCAGTTATTGGAACCATGATATTCAGCGTCAACTGCTGCTTTAACATGTTTAATTCGAGTTTCTTGTTCAGCTTGAAGTTTTTGTAAATGGATGATCTCTTCCTGATTTCCTTTTATACGATAATACTCAGAGCATCCACGGACGCATGCATAGTATTTTCCACATGGAGAGTCACTATAGTCATGTTTACATAAGCCAATTGCAGTGATGAGTGTTGTACCAATGTCTTCTATCGTTTCAAGAACCTCATCACGGTCTACCAGTGTAAAGATCACGGATGCCTCTTTTGCTTGCTCTGGTGTTATATTTGAGGCGGCAAAGAGTATGTCTGCGTTATCCATGACTCTTTTAGCTGGATTAGTGTGGTCATAGGCTACGTTGTCTAGAGTATACTTTCGCCCAAAGTATCGAGCAATCTCTATAGGGGTTACTGAATCTGAGAGCTCCAGCATAGTGTCTAGAAAGTGACGGAATTGGTGTGATGTCAGCCGGATCTGTTCACCTTGATAGCACAGATTTTTGCGTTCAAATACATTTTTTATACCCACCTCGGGACGACCCGCTATATAGTCATATATTTGAGTATATGATATCATTGTGAATTCCCAAGGCTCAGCTCTCTTAATAGAATGATGACGCTGATGTTGGGTAACAAATATTAGTTTATCCAGTGAGTTTGCTACAGTTAATGCTGAAATCTGTTTCCATAACTGTTCGATAGACTTCTGCGCTAATGAAAATGTTTTTTCCTTTAAGTCTGCTGAGTGGAATGCGACAGCAATTTTACCTGTATTTGGATTCCGTTTATTCGTCAGATTTATATTTCTTCTGTTTAGATAGGAAGTGAGACTTGGACGTGATGACCAGTTTAATCTTTCCCAAATATCAGTGATAAACAACTCACAATCCTCAGTGATAATTGGGAAGAAGTCGTATTTCCCATTAGCAACGCATTTAATCGTGTTACGTACAGGTGCTAATATTTCAAGGGCGCTAGTCAGACCTTTCTTTAAGATTGGTAACAGGCTTTCGGTTATTGGTTTGGTTTGATATCCAGCCCCCTTTTTGGCTCGGTAGCGGATCTCATTAATGGATAATATGTCCATTTCACCTGTGAAGACGTTTTGCTCCTCAACCTCCCTAACCTGTAAGCAGTCGACATCCAGGCAGATCACCTCATCAAATCGCAGACCCGTTGCAAACATGATTTCTACCATCGCCTGAAACAGTGCATCATCACCTTCTAGATTAGAGTTAGAAAGTGTTGCTACTGCAATGAGACTTTCATGGGTAGGTAGCTTCTCATGCCGTTTGGTAGTTGACTCAAAATCGATTCTTGTATCACTAGCGGTATGGGTTTCTCCGCGTTTAGATGTCTTTTTGAAGACAATTTTTTGGATGGAGAGCCGCTTCTGGTTAATGAATTTCGCAATGGATTCTAGTCTCTGACCAATACGGTAAAAGGTAGAACTTTCTAGTTTATCGTGTGCTTCCGCCTCTGCGACTTTGAAGTCATAAGTAGTCAGAGTGCTTGTTGTAATATTTCTTTTTAGCATCGCATTATCTAAATACCGATATGCAACAATATAGAAATTGAGTGTTCCTACATCTTTTGACTTCTCAATTTGCAAGGCTGAAATATGACATTTAGCTATGTCAGATAAATCTAGATTGTGAAATGCCTTCATGGCATCACGTGATGATTTAACTTTTTTACCTAGATTGTTATCTCGACTAAAATTGACTGATATATTATTTCCAGATTTTCTAGCTTGAGTCTTACAAATACCTTTAGCATCCCAGCTAAAGGCATCCCATTCCCAACCTTCTAATGTTGCAAAGGGAGTGTTTTTTTTGTAAAAGTGAACTAATTGAGCCAGATTGCTATCAGCATCTACACCAATTGATGGTAATAATTGTAGACTGGTATTCATAGTTCACCCCTGTCAAACATGTCAGCAAACTTGCGAGCAGCTAAAAAGTTTTTATGTTGAAGAATATTTATGGCGTGAGCATCACCAAATGCTGTTTTTACTTCCTCTACCATCGTATCTACAACTGCCTTATGGTCAACGTCTTCAAAGGCTTCTAGAGAAGAGCAGTTGTAACAAGAAAGTGGGGGTTGCAGAGAACATGGGGTCGCGCTACCGCAGCTACCAATTTGAACAAGATTTAAATTTTTCGATGGCGCGAAAATGCCTTGTCCTCGCTTAGAGGCATTATCAGGCGTGACAACTTTACCTGCAAATGTATCGAGTATATCCATGGCTTCACTTCGCAGTACATCATCTAGTTTTTTGGCAACAGTATGCGATTGTCTATAATAAACTTCTAGTTGTTGTAAATCACTATGATCCATTAGTTCAGCAACAACAGACATAGGAGTGCCTTTGGCGATTAACCGTGAGCAGAAGGTTTTACGAAGTCTACGGTTTGTTACCTTGAAGTCCAATCCAACAACCATTCTGAACAGATTGGTGATGTATGTCATCTTTGTTATCTTTACTTGCTGCTTAACTAATTCATCTCTAACACTATAGTACTCTGAGATAACAGGCCAATCATCAGTAATTTTTGTACCTAGTATATCTTCGTAACGTGCTTTCATTAATGATAGTAGTCTTGCAAGTGTTTTTGTTATGGGGCGAATTTTATATACATTATTATTGGCCTGCCCTCTTTGTTTTGCCCTCAAAACGTTTAGTGTATATGCACCTTTGTCTGAGAGCTGTAAGTCAGAGAACTTCAGCCTCATCACTTGAATATTTCTCATGCCAAGAACCTGCGCGCATTTCAGTGACACCAATCCCTGTAATGCATGCGTGGTTAGTGTTTCTGGAGAAATGGCGTTTAATGTGGAGATGAAGATGCGTTCTTCCTTGATCGTGAGTGGGCCACGGTCAGGGATTTCCATAATGACATCAAGACCTTTACCTTCGTCTGTACCAAACTTTATATTGGCTAGGTAGTAATCATAAAAGTCTTCGTCAAAGTATGGGTGACCTTCTTCAACGCACCATTTATACATCATTCTTAAAATAGATTTAGTGCTCGCACTACGTTCAGAACTCATAAGTTCTCTGTAGATCTCTTGCATCTTTTCAGCGATGTCTTCTGCTGCAATATCGTCAGGGATGTTTATTAATCGCCAGCAATGTTGATGTGAGAAAAGAGCATAGTTAGAGTAGATATGACAAGCATAAGAAATCCATGCACGGGCATGCTCTCTTAGTTGGGGAGAGATTTTGTCAAAGAATAAGGTCTCCCTCTCCGGTTCCAAAACTATTTTACTTTGTGTTAAATCCAGTTGTTGGCCTGACTGGCTTACAGGATATGGGTCATAAGCAAATCGTGGATGCTGGTCTATTTGTACCAACATAATATCGTTTTTATCTAATTTTTTTGTCGGCATAGCCAGCACCTCGGCAATCATATTATGATAGTTTTCTATGTGATTCCATTTCAGCATGAAGTTGGTTTAGAACTAAGTTGCATTGTTCCATTATTGAACCAGCTTCATATATTAGACTACTATCTGAGTTATACGTCCACCCCCCAACATTATTTTTTAGCTTTTTCTGTTGAGCTGCATCAATTCCCATTTTGGTGAGCATTCTGTCAAGATTTTCAAAGAGGGTATGTCTTAATTTATGCGGGTGGATATCTGACAACTCTAAAATCTTATTCTTAATACTTGAGAAAACATCATCCAGTGCTGCTATTGATAGCGGATTATGTGGTTTGGTTGTCGCTAAGAGTAGATAAGGGCTCTTCATAGCTGAGTCGCCAAGAGATTTTCTGGCCTGTTTATATTCATCAATCAGTGATGCTAGAGGAAATGAAATAGGTATGATCCGGCCAACTGTTTTTTCGCGAGGTGATCTACCACGAGGATCGTTATGCTCGACATTCTGTTGTGTCAGGATAAATGGGTAAACTCCATGTACCAGCTTGCTCGTATGGCAGTTTGATGTTGTAAGTGATAGCAGTTCACCTTTCCTAATTCCTGTTTCTAAAAGTAATCTAAGAATTAGCTTGTTACGTAACTGAGTAGCTTTATTCCAGCCAAGCAAACTTGGCATTTCCATGACATCATACAGTGTTGCTTGTTGGACTAATGACAAACCAAGGGCGCGGCCTTGAGCTGTCTTTGGTCTTCTCAGCTTGGCTAGTTTTACTTGAAGTTTTTCCATCATCTTGGGTATTTGATGGAATAGAGGATCTGTATTACGGCGCTTGGAAATTGCTTTATCGGCTAAAAATTGAAAGTAAACCAATACTAGATCAAGGCGTTGATTGAAATAATCAGGACTAACAATATCTGGCCGGAGGGGTCTTGCTCCGTTGATATCGTATGAGTGATGCTCAAGGTGTTTGAGAAAACTCTGGTATAAGCCCGTATCAGCAAACCCTGTGTCAGCAACAATTTCTGCTAGATCTACTTTTAGCATTGCTGCCCATCGTTCGATATGGATTAGGTGGTTTGCATTATTCTCCTGTGTTTTTTCCGCACCATACAGGTGTGTCAGTGTGAACTCACATAGCCTTGGGATGGGGAGTCCGTTCTCATCAACGATTAGATACTTACGTTCATTGTACTGCTTCATGTTGACCGTTCTGAGCTTCACTGCATCACTCCTTTACACTTTTATACACCCATCCCTAATGTATACTCCGTGCTTTCAGAATGTGCAATCTTTACATGTTTAGAAATGAAAAAACCCCGAAATATCGGGGTTTTTAGGCATTTTGCTTTACAAGGTGCTTTACATTTTAAAAAATCCGGCCCTAGAACGGAATATCGTCGTCGAAATCCATCGGCGGTTCGTTGTAGACCGGCGGGGCGGATTGCGGCTGCTGGGCCGGACGGCCGTAACCGCCTTGCGGTTGCATGTTCTGCTGCGGGGCAGCAGGACGTTGCATGTTCTGTTGCGGTGCAGCCTGTTGCGGCTGGCCCCAGTTGCCCTGGGATGACTGGCCGCCCATGCCCTGGCCACCGCCCTGCGGACGGCCACCCAGCATCTGCATCACACCGGTGAAGCTGTCGACCAGCACCTCGGTGGTGTAGCGCTCCTGGCCGCTCTGATCCTGCCATTTGCGGGTCTGGAGCTTGCCTTCCACATAGACCTGGGAGCCCTTCTTCAGGTACTCGCCGGCCACTTCGGCCAGCTTGCCCATGAAGACGACACGGTGCCATTCGGTGCGCTCTTTCTGCTCACCGGTCTGCTTGTCGCGCCAGGTATCGGAGGTGGCCAGGGTGATGTTAGTCACGGCACCGCCGCTCGGCATGTAGCGCACTTCCGGGTCTTGCCCCAGGTTACCGATCAGAATGACTTTGTTGATGCCTCGACTGGCCATAATCTCTCTTCCACCCTTATGTATACCGGCCAGGCCAGATGCCTGGGCCCATTCAATAATGTGTTTGTTTGCAACGAGATGCGCGCCCTGGCTGGGTGTCATCTCTCTTCAGTGTCCTGGCTGCGCCGGAGCTTGCCGGCAGAGGCGTCATGGATCGGCCGCAGCGTTTGGCCGCCATAGTACCAGTTGGCGGGCATGAGCGCACATCTTCCCTGCCACTGTGGCGTCAATGGATCGCCACAGCCTGAGTAACTTACCCGAGGTCAGGTGTCACCAGCAAGGGGAGGCGGCTGGGGCAGGCTGCGTGAAGAGGGCGGAGCTGTTATGGTGCGCACCGGCACTACTTGACCCCCCAAATGGGGGGGGCGTGCTAGCCAATTGTATTGGCTGGAAAATTGCTGGGCTTCAAAGGAGCCACCGATGCGTCTAATACTTTTTTAATGCTGCAGCCAGGAGGGGGATTGGTACTCTTCCTTGCCAAAAAGCCCCGACTCGAATGTGCAAGGAAGTTCTCTTGATGACGCCCGACTCCCTCCTGGTGCTGATCACCGAAAATAACGCACAAGCCTCCCGTTTCCAGCGTCACCTCAGTGAAGAGCTTGGTCTGCCCATCTTGCTGGTGGGGGAGCTGAATGACCTGCCAGACGTTGCAGAGGGCGCCCCCAAAACCTTGCTGCTGATCGATCTGGACTACCTCAAGTCGACCCAGCAGGAGCTGTGGAGCAATGCCATCTGCCAGCGCTTTGGCGAGGCCAGTGCCGTGTTGCTCAATGCCCCGACCAGCACCAACAAAGAGCTGCTGCTGATGTGGCCCCATACCAGCGGGCTCTTCTTTCGTCAGGACACGCTGGACAGGCTGGTCTTCGGCATCCGCAAGGTGTTGCAGGGGGAGTACTGGATCCCGCGCCACCTGCTGTGCGACCTGGTGGACTACTACCGCAAGGGGAGCGGGCAACCTCAGCGTCAGCAGACGCTGCTGACCGCCCGCGAGCAGGAGATCGTGCGTCACCTGATGACGGGGGCCTCCAACACCGAGATCGCCGACAGCCTGTTCGTGAGTGAACACACCGTCAAATCCCATCTCTACAACGTCTTCAAGAAGCTGAACGTCAAGAACCGGTTGCAGGCGGTGAGCTGGGCCAAGGAGTATCTCTGAGGAAGGGGGCACGGAAGGAAAGACTGTCTATTCATCCAGTAGTCTCTATGCCATACTGGCCCGCTCTGGTTCCCGTATCGAGCGCGCAACAAGATGGAAAAAATCGTGATCCGGGGTGCCCGCACCCACAACCTCAAGAACATCAACCTGATCCTGCCACGTGACAAGCTGATCGTGGTCACCGGCCTGTCCGGTTCGGGCAAATCCTCCCTGGCGTTCGATACCCTCTATGCCGAGGGGCAGCGCCGCTATGTGGAGTCGCTCTCCGCCTATGCCCGCCAGTTCCTCTCCCTGATGGAGAAGCCGGACGTGGACCACATCGAGGGGCTGTCGCCTGCCATCTCCATCGAGCAGAAGTCCACCTCCCACAACCCGCGCTCGACCGTCGGCACCATCACCGAGATTTAC
The DNA here is from genome assembly GCF_040908165.1 of Aeromonas sp. R6-1. NCBI lineage: Bacteria > Pseudomonadati > Pseudomonadota > Gammaproteobacteria > Aeromonadales > Aeromonadaceae > Aeromonas > Aeromonas sp. R6-1. The sequence continues at coordinate 14,285 of NZ_JBFODF010000024.1, read as the reverse complement.
GACTACCTGCGGCTGCTGTTCGCCCGGGTCGGGGAGCCACGCTGCCCGACCCACGCCATTCCGCTCGCGGCCCAGACCATCAGCCAGATGGTGGATCAGGTGCTGGCCCAGCCCGAAGGCGCCAAGCTGATGCTGCTGGCCCCCGTGGTGCGCAACCGCAAGGGGGAGCACACCAAGCTGCTGGAGAACCTGGCGGCCCAGGGTTACATCCGCGCCCGCATCGACGGCGAGGTGTGCGATTTGTCGGATCCTCCCGCCCTGGAGCTGCACAAGAAGCACACCATCGAGGTGGTGGTGGATCGCTTCAAGGTGCGCGATGACCTGGCCCTGCGCCTGGCCGAATCGTTCGAAACGGCGCTGACTCTCTCCGGCGGCATCGTGCTGGTGGTGCCGATGGACGGGGAGGATGGGGTTGCCCCCATGACCTTCTCCGCCAACTTCGCCTGCCCCGAGTGCGGTTACTCCATGTCGGAGCTGGAGCCCCGGATATTCTCCTTCAACAACCCGGCGGGGGCCTGCCCCACCTGTGACGGTCTCGGGGTGCAGCAGTATTTCGATCCCGCCAAGCTCATCCATGATCCAGGCCAGAGCCTGGCTGGCGGCGCCATCCGTGGTTGGGACAAGCGCAGCTTCTACTACTTCCAGATGCTCAAATCCCTGGCCGATCACTACAAGTTCGACCTGGAGACCCCCTGGGAGGATCTGCCGCTCAAGACCCAGGAGGTGATCCTGCGCGGCTCCGGGCGCACCGAGATCGAGTTCCGCTACATGAATGACCGCGGCGACGTGGTGGTGCGCAAGCACCCGTTCGAGGGGATCCTGCACAACATGGAGCGCCGCTACCGGGAGACCGAATCCAACGCGGTGCGGGAAGAGCTGGCCAAATACATTGCCAACAAGTCCTGTACCAGTTGCGGTGGCAGCCGACTGCGGGAAGAAGCCCGCCACGTCTTCGTGGACAATCGCAACCTGCCCGCCATCGCCGAGCAGTCCATCGGCGATGCCCTGGCCTTCTTCGAAGGGTTGAACCTGTCCGGTCAGCGTGCCCAGATAGCGGACAAGATCCTCAAGGAGATCGTCGAGCGGCTCGGCTTCCTGGTGAACGTCGGCCTCAACTATCTGAGCCTGTCGCGCAGCGCCGAGACCCTCTCCGGTGGCGAGGCGCAGCGGATCCGGCTGGCCAGCCAGATCGGGGCTGGCCTGGTGGGGGTCATGTACGTGCTGGACGAGCCCTCCATCGGTCTGCATCAGCGTGACAACGAGCGGCTGCTCAAGACCCTGACTCACCTGCGTGATCTCGGCAACACCGTGATCGTGGTGGAGCACGATGAGGATGCCATTCGCCTCGCCGACCATGTGCTCGACATCGGCCCGGGGGCTGGCGTGCACGGCGGTGCCATCGTCGCCCAGGGGACGCCGGAAGAGATCATCGCGAACCCCGAGTCCCTGACCGGTGACTACCTCTCCGGGCGCAAGCAGATCGCCATCCCGGCCGAGCGCACCCCGCTCACTGGCAAGTGGCTGAAATTGAAAGGGGCGAGCGGCAACAACCTGCGCAACGTCAACCTGGATCTGCCCATCGGAGTGATGACCTGCGTCACCGGCGTCTCCGGTTCCGGCAAGTCGACCCTGATCAACGACACCCTGTTCCGCATCGCCCACCGCGAGCTGAACAAGGCCACCGAGTCCACCCCGGCTCCCTATCGCAGCGTCGAGGGGCTGGAGCATCTGGACAAGGTGGTGGATATCGACCAGAGCCCCATCGGCCGCACCCCGCGCTCCAACCCGGCCACCTACACCGGCCTGTTCACCCCGATCCGCGAGCTGCTCTCCGGCACCCAGGAGGCGCGTTCCCGTGGCTACCAGCCGGGCCGCTTCTCCTTCAACGTGAAGGGGGGACGCTGCGAGGCGTGCCAGGGGGACGGGGTCATCAAGGTGGAGATGCACTTCCTGCCGGACGTCTACGTGCCGTGCGACGTCTGCAAGGGCAAGCGCTACAATCGCGAGACCCTGGAGGTGAAGTACAAGGGCAAGAACATCCACGAAATCCTCGAGATGACGGTGGAAGATGCCCGTGCCTTCTTCGATCCGGTGCCGGCGGTGGCGCGCAAGCTGCAGACCCTGATGGACGTGGGCCTCTCCTACATCCGGCTCGGTCAGTCCGCCACCACGCTCTCTGGCGGCGAGGCGCAGCGGGTCAAGCTGGCGCGGGAGCTCTCCAAGCGGGACACCGGCCAGACCCTCTATATTCTGGATGAGCCGACCACGGGGTTGCACTTCCACGATATCCAGCAGTTGCTCAAGGTACTGCACCAGCTGCGGGATCGGGGCAACACCATCGTCATCATCGAGCACAACCTGGACGTCATCAAAACCGCGGACTGGATCGTCGATCTGGGCCCGGAAGGGGGCGCTGGTGGTGGTCGTATTCTGGTGACGGGTACGCCTGAGGAGATGAGCCGTTGCAAGGAGTCCCACACGGCGCGCTTCCTCGCTCCTCTACTGGAGAAATAAGCGTCACTCGAGAAAAAGGGGCCAGGGCCCCTTTTTTGTTGGCCGGTGGGCGAGGTGCGCCGGTCTGGCGCCCGGCCAGGGATGAGAGGGAGAAAAGAGGGACTCGTCCGGCAGACTCAGTGTGTCAGCATCAGGAAGGCGAGGGCGAACAGGAAACCCAGCAGAATGAAGAGGAAGGAACCTATCCCCCAGATGGCGGCAAGAATGCCGAGAATTTTGTCTTTGCGTGTCTGTGGTTTCATAAAATTCAAATTACAGCGTGGTTACATCGCATTAATAAAATACGCCCCGGGGCATAATTAAACAACAATTGAAAGGTGATATGAAGGTGTTTAAGGTGTATTTAATTGGTATTTTACATTTCATGATGATGCGGTAATTTAAGGCATCATCATGTATTTGAATGACTTTTTATTTTCATCTGCGGTTTGATTGTCCAATCAAAGCTGCCGTGTACATCTATCTATTTCTTGATAACTATTGAGCTAAATCAATAACCGGCCATTCACATCCTTTTATAGTTTTCGGGCTTGCAACATAGAAAGAAAACAAAAAAGGAATAATGTGATGAAAAAGATCCTTCCTCTGTTAATCGCAGCCGCTTTTGCTTCCCCCGTCGCCATGGCACATCAGGCCGGTGACATCCTGGTCCGTGGTGGCCTGGCGTTCGTCTCTCCCCAGACCAGCAGTGACAACGTGCTGGGGACGGGCGAGCTGGAGATCGACAGCAACATGCAGCTTGGCCTGACCCTCTCCTACATGTTGACGGACAACTGGGGTGTCGAGCTGCTGGCCGCGACCCCCTTCTCCCACTCGGTGTCGACTGCCGGCCTGGGTGAGGTCGCCAAGGTCAAACACCTGCCGCCGACCCTGATGGCGCAGTACTACTTCGGTGATGCCAACAGCAAGGTGCGCCCCTATGTGGGTGCCGGTATCAACTACACCACCTTCTTCGACGAGGAAGGGCGCGGTGCCCTGGCCGGGACGGATGTGAGCGTGGACTCCTCCTGGGGGATGGCGGGTCAGGTGGGCCTGGACATGGCGATCAATGACCGCTGGTTCGTCAACGCCTCTGCCTGGCTCATCGACATCGATACCGATGTGCATACCGCCGTGGGCACCATCAACACCTCCATCGATCCGGTGGCCTTCATGTTCGGCGTCGGTTACCGCTTCTGATGACAAACGTGGCCGGTGCACGGCCATGACAACAAGCATGTCTCTTTGGCCCGGCTCTGTTCGGGCCCTTTTCTGCCTGCCATGTCACGCCAACTGTGATCTGGCCCGCCATCGCGTCACGAACCGCTATTCCATTGCATCCCGCTGCCGATAACCTCGGCATTCACCCCTTTCCCCAACGAGTGAGGATGCCTCCATGGGTTTATCTATTGTGCAGCGGATCATCGCCGGCTTCGTGCTGATGCTGTTGTTGCTGGTTCTGCTCGGCTTCATCAGTATCTTGAAGATCCGGGGGATCAACGAGGGGCTCTCCCAGGTTTCTGATCGTGCCACCCCCCTGGTGATCGCGGTCGCCGGGCTCAAGGGCGCACTGCAGGACAGCAACCGCTGGGTGCTCACCTACAGAACCAGCGAGGAGGCGGCCCAGTTGCCGCAACTGGCCAGCCAGTTCAAGGCGCAGCAGGAGCGTTTCCTGGCCCAGAGCAAGGAGATGGCCCGGTTTGACGGGGTGGCGGAGGCGAGCGAGCGGTTCCGCCAGGTCGACGGGGCGACCCGCGAGTTCTACGGGTTGGCGGATCAGGTGCTGACCCAGCACGGCCAGTGGGTGGCCGCACTCGATCGGCGCCATGAACTGGAGCTGGCGTTCATCCGGCTGGAAGATACCTACCAGTGGGCCGCCGACCTGTTGTTGCAGCAGACTGCGAGCAAACGCTCCATGCGCAACAAGGCCGAACTCATCACCTCCGGCATTGCCCGGGATCTGAAAAACATCCGCCGGGCCGATGCCAAGACCGATCTCAATGAATTGGAGAAGGTGCTCGGCAAGGATATCGAGATGGCACGCAAACGGCTCGAACGGGTGCAGGTGCCCGATGACGTGAGGCAGCGTTTCATCGTCAACCTCGATCGGATGCAGGAGCTGGCCCTCGGCCCGAAAGGGTTGCTGGCGACCATGCGCAATGGCCAGCAACTGGCGGCCTCGCTGCAGTCCCTGAACCAGCAGCTCGACACCAGTCTGGTCAACAGCCTGGCGCTGCTGGACGAGATGGCCAAATCGGCGGGCAGCATTGCCAGCGCGAGCCGGGTCGGGGCGGATGACGCCGTCAGCAGCGCCAGCGCCTGGATCCTGATCGTGTCTGCCATCTCCGCGGCCGCCGCGCTCCTCATCGGTTACACCACGGCCCGCAGCATCCAGCGTCCGCTGCAACTCATCGATCGGGAGCTGGATCGCATGGCCACGGGTGACATGACCCGGCGCATCGACTACCAGAGCCGCTGCGAGTTCGGCAGCCTGACCCGCTCGATCAATACCCTGGCAGACAAGACTGGCGAACTGCTCGCCCAGATCAATGCCGGCTCGCGCCATCTGGTGGACGAGGCGAGCCGCGCCGCCGAGATAAGCGAGCGGGCCATGTCACGGGTGCAGGATCAGAAGAGCCAGACCGATCAGGTGGCTGCCGCCATCACCGAGCTGGAGGTGAGTGCGACCGAGGTGGCGCGCTCCACTGACGGCACGAAGCGTGAGGTGGACCTGGCGGACGAAGAGGCCCGCGCCGGACGCAAACAGGTGGCGACTACGCGCCAGATCACCGAACAACTGGCGGGTGCCATGGAAGAGGCGGTCGGCATCACCCACAAGCTGGGGGAATTCAGCGACAACATCGGCAGCATCCTCGACGTGATCCGCAGCATCGCCGAGCAGACCAACCTGCTGGCGCTGAACGCGGCCATCGAGGCGGCCCGGGCGGGGGACGCCGGTCGCGGCTTCGCGGTGGTGGCGGACGAGGTGCGGGCACTGGCGAACCGGACCCAGACCTCGACCGAGGAGATCCAGGCCATGATCGAGAACCTGCAAAGTTCCAGCAAGCACGTGGTGGCCGTGATGGCACGCAGCCAGGAGCAGACCCAGGATTGCGTGGCCCAGACCCGGGTGATGGACGAAGCACTGCAATCCATTGCCGAGCGGATGAGCGCCATCAAGGCGATGGCGGATCAGGTGGCTCATGCCGCCCAGGAACAGATCTCCGTGAGTCAGGGGGTTGCCCGTCATGTCGCCGGCATTGCGGATGTGGCTTACGAGACCGAGCGGGAGGCGCGGGAATCGGCCAGCAGCAGTGAGGTGCTGGCGGATCTGGTCGCCAAGCAGCAGCAATTGATCGCCCATTTCAAGGTGTAGGAGGACTTATGGCTAATAAGTGGATCGGGGCCCTGAGTCTCCTGTTGTGTGGCCAGCTGATGGCCAGCGAGCTGGTGATAGAGAGCTGGCGCATTGATGACAAGGCCTTGTGGGAACAGAAGATCATTCCTGCTTTCGAGGCCGCCCACCCGGGTATTCAGGTGAAATTCAACGGGGTGCAGAACGTCGAGTACATGCCGACCCTCTGGGCCAGCCTCAAGGCGGGCAAGGCGGGGGATCTCATCACCTGCCGCCCGTTTGACGACTCCCTGGCCCTGTTCAAGGCGGGCCATCTGGTGGAGCTGAGCGAGATGGCGGGGATGGAGAACTTCCCGAGCTTTGCCCAATCCCCCTGGCAGACCGACAGCGGCGCCCAGACTTTCTGCGTACCCATGGCATCGGTGATTCACGGCTTCTTCTACAACAAGAAGATATTCAGTGAGCTGGGGCTGACGGTACCCCAGACCCGCGAGGCATTCTTCGCAGCCTTGGACAAGGTGAAGGCGGATGGTCGCTATGTTCCCCTCGCCGTGAGCGGCTCGGAGAGCTGGGTTGCCTCCGAGCTCGGTTTCCAGAACATAGGCCCCAACTACTGGAAGGGGGAGGATGGTCGATTGGCGCTGATCGGGGGCCAGGAGCGCTTCAACAACCCGCAATACGTCAAGGTGTTCGAGGAGCTGGCCCGCTGGCGTGACTACCTGGGGGAGGGGGGCGAGAGCCGCGACTACGCCACCACCAACGAGCTCTTCACCTCGGGCAAGGCTGCCTTCTATGCGGCGGGATCCTGGGAGATCGCCCCCTTCACCGGCAAGGTGGACTTCGGTGTCATGCGCCCGCCCGTGGCAAAGCAGGGGGATGGCTGTTTCTTCACCGATCACACCGATATCGGTATGGGGATGAATCCGGCCAGCAAGAACAAGGAGGCCGCCATGACCTTCCTGCAGTGGCTGACCACTCCCCAGTTTGCCGAGCTCTATACCAACTCGCTGCCCGGCTTCTTCTCGCTCTCCAACCACTTCTTTGAAGCCACCAATCCGGCGGCCAGAGAGATGATGGAGTGGCGGGATCAGTGCGATTCCACCATCCGGGTTGCCACCCAGATCCTCTCCCGCGGCACTCCCAAGCTCGGGGATGAACTGGCCGAGGTGAGCCAGCAGGTATTGCTGGGAACCGTGGCACCCAAGGCGGCGGCCGATCGCCTGGAACAGGGGTTGAAAGGGTGGTATGCCCCCCATCAGGGCAACCAGGGCAAGGGACAGGAGTGTCAGTGTGAGGCGAGCGTGCCTGCCGTCCCCGTGTCGGGTGCCATCGGGACCGAGCCTGCTGCACCTGTGGTGCCGGATGGACAAGCGCCCTCCGGAGCAAGCGTGACCCAGCCTCCGTCAGTACCGGTGTCCGGAGCCGTCGCTCCAGCGCCTCCTGCCGAAGTGGAGGAGGCGCTCGCCAGTGAACTGGAGGGGGCACAACCCTGATGGTTCACCATGAAGAACGGGAGGCCTTGGCCTCCCGTTTTGCATCTGCGTGATGACCTGTCATTCCCGTGGCCAGCGGCACAGGCTGCCGATACGGGCCACCGGCACGAAACCCAGAGCGCGATAGACCCGCTGGGCGTGATAGTGCTCGTCTGCCACTATGATGAGCGAACTGGCCCGTGCCAGTCCCTGGCGTGCGACCTGGCTCAGCAACAGACGACAGAGCCCCCGGTTTCGCCACTCTGCGTGCGTGCGCACCAGTTGAAAGCGTCCCAGGGTGCCGGTGAAGAAGAGTCCGCAGCTGGCAACCAGTTGATCCTGGTGCCATAACCCCCACCACTGTCCGAGCCCGTCATCGATCATGGCCTGATAGAGCTGGCGGCGTGACAAGAGATAGGGAAGATAGCGCTCCTCCGAATGGGCGGGATCCCGCTCTGCCAGCTCGAAGGCGAGCCACTGATCCCAGTCCGTCGCGGTGAACGGGCGAGCCGGGGCCAGGTCGCTGCCGGTGGGGGCTTGCCACTCCATTGCACTCAGCGCCAGTACCACGCACTCCATGTATTGGTATCCCGCCGCCACGAACCCGGCGACCCGGCTGTTCTGGCCTGCGGCGAGGGGCCACTGGAAGGTACGGTGGCGGATACGGGGATCCCAGCCAATCAGCCTGTCGAAACTGGCCTCGAGCCAGCCCTTGTCACGATCGCTTGGGGGGGTGGGTAGCAACAGGTAGTTGCCGAAGTAGTAGTCTGGAGAGCCCGGGGTGCGCACGGTCCAGAACGCATCATGATCCGTCACCTCGCCCTGATAGCGATCGAACAGCAGATCGGTGGCAAAACCGGGGTGATCTTCCATGATGGGGCTCCTGCAAACGCTTGAATTGCTTATCGGCAGGCGGGGAAAGAAGTTAAAAAAAGGCCGGGAAACCCGGCCAAACAATCACACGCAGATTCAGAACGTCCAGGACGATCCGCCCGCATCATAGCGTGCCTGACAGCATTTTGGGATGGGGTCGCTCATTACTTAGGTTGAATTGCAAAATAAAAAAATCGGCAATCCCCCTTGTCGCTGACAAATCGGTATTGACTTTGATCCGTTTTCTCATAAAGATAGAAAGACGTTTAGACGTCCAAACATCCGTTTTGGCGTGAAGGAATGGGTTGCAGGACAGGGAGAGAGCAGATGGGATTTCACAGCGCGCGTCAGGTTGAGGCACTCAACCAGAGTTTGGCGGATCTGGGTGGCGACATATCGGTCAGTTTCGAGTTTTTCCCGCCCAACAGCGAAGGGATGGAGAACACCCTCTGGCAGTCCATCGAGCGCCTGCAGGTGCTGGAGCCCAAATTCGTCTCTGTGACCTATGGCGCCAATTCGGGCACCCGGGACCGCACTCACAAGGTGATCAAGGACATCAAGGAGCGTACCGGCCTCATCGCCGCCCCGCACCTGACCTGTATCGACGCCAGCCGTGGCGAGCTGCGCACCATTGCCCGTGACTACTGGAACAGCGGTATTCGCCACATCGTGGCCCTGCGCGGAGACTTGCCTCCCGGTCTCGACAAGCCTGACATGTATGCCACCGACCTGGTCGCCCTGCTCAAATCCGAAGCCGATTTCGATATCTCGGTCGCCGCCTATCCGGAAGGCCACCCCGAGGCTCGCAGTGCGCAATCCGACCTGCTGAACCTCAAGCGCAAGATAGATGCCGGTGCCAACCGGGCCATTACCCAGTTCTTCTTCGATGTGGAGACCTATCTGCGTTTTCGGGATCGCTGCGCCGCCATCGGTATCGATGCGGAGATCGTGCCGGGGATACTGCCGGTCTCCAACTACCAGACCCTGGCCAAGTTTGCCGGTTTCACCAACGTGAAGATCCCGCGCTGGATGCACCAGCGTTTCGAAGGGCTGGAAAACGATCAGATGACGCGCAACATGGTGGGAGCCAGCATTGCCATCGACCAGGTGCGTGTGCTGAGTCAGGAAGGGGTGAAGGATTTCCACTTCTATACCCTGAACCGCTCAGAGCTGACCTACGCCATCTGTCACACACTGGGCGTGAGGCCGAAAGGTCAGGCCTGATCCGTGGCTCTGATACAGAAAAGCCAATGAGTCTTCTCATTGGCTTTTTGTTTTGGGCGACAGTCAGGGCCGGGTTGGCTGGATCTCCCTGGGCTCGAGATCGATGACTGCATTGCCGGCGGCACCGGGATACTGGTGATAGCTCTGGTCCTGCTCCAGGGTATAGAAGGTGTCGAGGTAGTCGTCGTTGTTGGTCATCCAGGAGTCCGGGAGTGCCTTGACGATACGACCGCCGAGGTCGAGGAAGGGCAGGGCCTCGGGTACGCCGCCCGCAGTGAAGCCGAGTTTGAGTGCGTCAATCAGGAGGGCGCTCAGCTCCTTGTAATTGACGTTGTCATCCTGCTCCATCATGACCACGTCGACGGCTCCCCAGCGGTAGCGATCCCAATAGACCAGGATCTGGTTGGGGGTGTAGTCGGTGTTGTCGTAGTCGAGATAGGGCATGTCGACGATATCCACCACGGGCTCGTCCCTGCCAGGGTTGACCCCGGCCACGACGGCATAGACCTCGGCGGCGCCCAGCAGCCAGGGCTCCTGATCATCGTTGAGCCTGATCTTCTTGAGAATGCTGGTCTTGAGGGGCGTGGTGTTGCTGGTGGCACGGGGCGTCACCTGCATGTCGGCGGCAGCCAGCGCCTTTCGCATCACCTTCAGGCCGGCATTCTTGGCTTTGACCGGATCGGCCTCCACCACCAGTACCGGTCGCGCCGGCGGCTGGTTCACATCGAGATAGATCGGGCTGCCAGCGCTGTCGAACGCCTCGATGGCGCTCCAGCTCTTTTCGTCACCACTTGGTATGTAGGCAACCAGTGGCTCAACCCCTTGTTGCAGTGCATCCGCCTGATCCGGATTGGCCAGCCGCAGTTGCATCAGTTCCCTGACCTCACCATCCAGCCCTTGCCGACTGATGGCCGCCTGGTTGGCATCCCGAGCCTGACGCTTCAGGCGCGGGCTGGCCTTTTGCAGCAGGTTGGGCAGTGGACTCTGGTATTCCTGATTGTTCAGGAGTGGCAGCAGGTTCTTCTGCTGCAGCGCGAGCTGGCGTGCCAGCTCCCGATCGGTGTCGGCAGCCTGGGTCGTGGTGGCGCCCAGCAGTGCCAGTAACAAAATGGCAGCCTGATTCCTCATCTTCGTTCTCCGGTATTGAGTCTGACAACGGCGCTTGTCGGGAAGGATCTGCGCCGTTTTGTCACTAGAAAGGAATAAGGTTCATATGTGAACGCTCTTCTCAGGATTATGTGCTGCGTCTCACTGGAGTCTCCCCAGATGGTCAGGTCAGGCGCGGAGCCGGTTGACTTGATGCAATGTCACTCCGATCAGCAATCCCCAGCAGGCAGACCCGACCCCGAGCAGGGTGATCCCCGAGGCAGTCACGAGGAAAGTCAGTAGCGCGGCTTCCCGCTCCTCGTCCTGCTGCAAGGCGCTGTGCAAGCTGCTGCCTATGGTGCCGAGCAGCGCCAGCCCGGCCACGCAGGTGACCAGCACCGCAGGGAATGCGCTGAACAGGGCAACCACGGTGGCACCGAAACAGCCTGTGAGCAGGTAGAAACATCCAGCCCACACGGCAGCAGGCCAGCGTCGAGTGACATCGTGATCCACTTCCTTGCCCATGCAGATGGCGGCAGTGATGGCGGCCAGGTTGAAGGCATAGCCGCCAAACGGTGCCAGCAGCACGCCGATGAATCCGGTCCAGCCAATCAGGGAAGAAGTGGCCGGTTGATAGCCGTGGGCGCGCAGGATGGCAATGCCCGGCATGTTTTGCGAGGTCATGGTAACGAGAAAGAGCGGGAGTGCGATGCCGAGCAGGGCGTCGATGGAAAAGGCTGGCGAGATCCAGACCGGGGTGGAAAGTTGCCAGTGAACCTCGTTGAGTTGCAGCTCGCCCCTCAGGGTGCAGAGCAGCATGCCGGCAGCCAGGACCAGCACCATGGTGTAGCGGGGCCAGAGGTGGCGACCCAGCAAGAAAGCCAGTAGCAAGGTGCCAAGCAGCAAAGGATCTTGCGGTGCCACCTTGAAGAGATCCAGCCCGAACCTGAGCAAGACTCCGGCCAGCATGGCGGCCGCCAGGGGGGCGGGAATGTGACGCATCAGCCTGTCGAACCAGCCGCTGATACCGCAGAGGGTGATCAGCAGTGAAGAGATGATGAAGGCGCCGATGGCCTCCGCCAGACTGAAGTTCCCCAGGCTGGTGATGAGCAGGGCGGCACCCGGGGTAGACCAGGCCGTCAAGACAGGCATCCGGTAATAGAGGGAGAGGCCGATGCAGCTGACCCCCATGCCGATACCCAGTGTCCATAACCAGGAAGAGACCTGGGCTGCATCGGCACCGGCGGCCGTGGCGGCCTGGATGATCAAGACGACAGAACTCGTGTAACCCACCAATACGGCGATGAGTCCCGCGACCATGTGGGGGAGGGCTAGGGGCATGGGAAACTTCCTTGTGGATGCTGATAGCTTGTGCGCTATTGCGTACAATGTGGTTTTGACTATAACGCTGTGCGTTATGGCGCACAATATGGCTCAAAGAAATCGGAGAACAGATGCAGGAGATGAGTCGCTATCTGGCCCAGCGATTGAAAGGGCTGCGCACTGAAAGAGGATGGAGCCTGGATATGGCCGCCCGTGAAACGGGGGTGAGCAAGGCCATGCTGGGACAGATCGAGCGAGGTGAATCCAGTCCGACGGTGGCAACATTGTGGAAGATTGCCACCGGTTTTCGGGTCTCTTTCTCCAGTTTCATTGAGCCGACACCAGCGGCGCAGGGAGAGACGGTATACCGTATTGCCGATGATATTCGACAGCAGCCGGCGGGAGAGGGGATGCAGGTTGCCCCGCTTTTCCCCTATGAGGCCCGCTTTGGTTTCGAGTTGTTCGAACTGACCCTGCTACCTGGCTACCAGCGGGAGTCAGAACCCCATGAACCCGGGGTGACCGAACATGTCATCGTCATCAGCGGTGTGATGGAGGTGCTGGTGGACGGGGCGTGGCGTTCCCTCGATCAGGGTGAGGCCGTCCGGTTTGCAGCGGATCGTCCCCATGGCTATCGCAATCTTGGGGTCGCTCCCGCCATCTTCCACAATCTGATCCACTATCCGGCCATGGTCACGCGATGACTAGCCGGGGCGGCCATCCGCTCTGGGACTGGTCAGTATGGGGGTATAGACCCAGACAAAGAGACCGTAGGCGGCAACCCAGCTCCATCCGCTGAGGTTCCATCCCGTGAGGGTGAGGTCTGGCCAAAAGAGGGGGAGCAAGACCCGCAACAGTGCGGACAGGATGACCAGTGCAAATGCCGCCGTGATCCTGCGTCCTATCTGCAGGGCTCTGCCACTGTGTCCGAGGGATACACGGGCTATCATCCCGAGGATCATGGCCCCCATGCTGCCCGCGCTGAACAGATGGCTGGCCAGTGACAAGGCAATCGGCCAGCCAGCCGTGCGTGCCGCCAGGGCGGTCAGCCCCAGTGGGATAAAGAGGTAGGCCAGGTGAAGCGACCACAGCAGGGGTTGGGCCACCGTGATGCCGGGTCGCCAGCGCAGCTGCCTGTAGAGGTGAGCCCCTGCCGCCACTATATATAGAGGGAACATCTGAATTCCGATGACCCACTGGGTCGGGAGTACTAACCAGAGCAGCAGGATGAGCCACAGAGACGCGAGGGCAATGCGCTCCAGCCACGGCAGTGGTAATGCTTTTTCCGTCTCAGTGGCTCTGGCGGTAAAAAAGGGAATGACACGTCCTCCCATGACGGCAATCAGGGTCGTGAAGAGGAGCACGGTTGCAAGCAGGATATGTTCCACCAATGGCCATTCGGCATGCCACCGCCAGCAAGCGGTATTGAGCAGGGTCAAAACGAGAAGCAGGGGAACAAAAAAGAGATTGCGCCACTGGCGCGTCACTATGATGGGTCTGGCGAGAAACCACGTACAGAGGGGCAACCAGGCCAGGTCCATGACCATCAGAGTGACATTGCTTTCTCCAAACCAGGGGAGCAGGCCTCTCGGGATGGCCCACAATCCCACGACCAGTGCCAGCGGCCAACCGCGTACACCTGGGTGAGCGGTCCAGTTCTGGACGGCGGTAAGCAGAAAACCCGCCACTATGGCGGCACCAAAGCCGAACAGCATTTCATGTGCATGCCACCAGATGGGGGTGCTAATCCCGGGCAGAGCGAACCAGCCGTTGAGTTGCCCCAGCCAGCCCAGCATCGCCAAAGCCGAGAACAAGGCGCCGAACAGGAAGAAAGGCCGAAACCCGAGGCGGAACAGAGGAACGATTCTCTCCTCTTTGCGGCTATCCAGGATCTGGTGCATGAATGAAACCTTAATTGGACATTTGAAAAGCCAATTATAAAGTGGCTTTTCAAATGTTCAATTTAAATCCAATGACAGCCCGAAATGGTGGTGATGCGAACGAAATAGAACCGCTTTGCTGTATATCTGAGCGAACGGTTCTTTTCGGTGAAAAAGCCCTTGTCATCACGGCGCGGCTCCCTATAATGCGCCCCTACCAGCACGGCGGACCACGCCGAACTGATGAGCCAGCTTCCTAGCGAAGTGGGCGCCGAAAGAAAAGCGAAAACAACCGCTTGACTTTCGAGGTGAGGAGCGTAAGATGCGCCTCCTCAACGCGATAAGCGTGACGCTCTTTAACAATTTGAATCAAGCAATCTGTGTGGGCACTCGCAGCATCGAGCATCAAAAACAATTTTTGATATCAATGTCTGATGAAGTGACCAAAGCAACTTTTAGTTGCAGCAGTTAATTCAGCAATTCGTTGAGCCGCTTTTCGAAGCAACCAAACTTAAATTGAAGAGTTTGATCATGGCTCAGATTGAACGCTGGCGGCAGGCCTAACACATGCAAGTCGAG
>NZ_JBFODF010000023.1:0-81820 GCF_040908165.1 Aeromonas sp. R6-1 | reverse complement strand
ATTTCGATGGGTCGTTAGCTCAGTCGGTAGAGCAGTTGACTTTTAATCAATTGGTCGCTGGTTCGAATCCAGCACGACCCACCATCATTTCAGTCATATCCCAGGTCGTTTAGCTCAGCTGGGAGAGCACCTCCCTTACAAGGAGGGGGTCACTGGTTCGAGCCCAGTAACGACCACCATATTGAAAAGCCCGCAGCGATGCGGGCTTTTTCGTTTCCGTCTCCCATCAGGTTCGCAGTCGATCCAGCTCGCTTGCCAGGGTGGTGGCCGCCTGTTCCAGTGCCTCGCTCAGGCGCTGGCTGGCATTGGCCTCTTGTCCCAGGGTGGTGGCGGCGTCACCGATGCGCATCAGGTTCTGGTTGATGGTGTCGCTCACGGCACTCTGCTGCTCGGCGGCGGTCGCTACCTGGCTGATGTGATCATGGATCTGCTGGATCTGGGTGACCACCTGATTGAGTGCCTCGAAGGCCTGCTCCGTGCCTTCAACCGTGCTCACCGAGCGGGCGATCCCCGTGCTCATCAACTGCTGGCTGCTGGTGACCTCGGTTTGCAGGCTGCCGATGAGCTGCCCTATCTCGTCGGTGGATGAGCGGGTCTTGTTGGCCAGCGCCCTCACCTCGTCCGCCACGACGGCAAAACCCCTGCCCATGTCGCCGGCCCGAGCCGCCTCGATGGCTGCGTTGAGGGCCAGCAGATTGGTCTGTTCGGCAATGGCCCGGATCACATCGAGAATGTGGCTGATATTGGTGCTGCGCTGGGCGACCTGGGCGACCGCCTTGTCGGCCTGATGCATGTCCTCGACCAGGGTATGGATCTCGCTGCGGGCCCTGCTCAAGGTCTGCTGGGCCGTGCTGACATGGTGGGTCGCCGCTTCCGACTCCTGCGCCGCCTGTTCCGCATAGCCCGCCACGCTGACTGCCGTGGTGCTCATCTCGTGCATGGCGCTGACCACGCTCTCCAGCTCCAGGCTCTGATCATCCAGGCTGCTGCGTATGGCATCGGCCGTCTGCTTCATGCCCCTGGCCTGCTGATGCACCTGTTGCCCAATCTGCTTGCTGCCCTGCACCATGGCCCTCAGCTTGCCGAGGAAGGCATTGAGATGCCTGCCCAGCTCGATGAGCTCCTGGTGGGTGTCGATGCGCATCTGCTGGGTCAGGTCGCCCTCATTGCTGGCGAGGTGGGAGACGTGGCGGCTGATGAGGGAGAGGGGCGCCGTGATGGTCTGGATGAACCAGACAAGCAGCCCCAGGGCCACCAGGGTGATGACAACGATGGCAACCAGCTGCTGCTGCTGGGTCGCCTGCAACAGGCTGCCGAGCTGCTGGCTGATGGTATTGGCCTGGCTGAGGGCGAGGGCCTTGGGCACCTTGATCATCAGCCACCACTGGTTGTCGGCAGCCTCGATCCGTATGGGCTGCTGCAAGATGAAATCGCTGTCGGTATCGGCGGGGCGTCCATTCGGGGCAACCAGTCCGGCCTCTGTCAGGGGACGCCCCAGTTTGTCCGAATGGCGGTTGCTGCCGACGATGAAGCCCGCCTTGCTGACCAGGGTGACCTCGGCCTGGTTGTCATAGAGGCTCTTGCCAAGGTGCTCGGCCAGTTGCTGGAAGATGGGCAGGTTCATGTCGACCCCGGTGATCCCGGCAAACTTGCCATCCTTGAGGACGGGCACCGTCAGGCTGGTCATCAGCATCTTCTGGCCAGGGCTTATCTCGTAGAGGTAGGGTTCCATCAGGCAGGGGCGACGAGTCTCGCGACCGCAGAGATACCACTCGCTGTTGCGAATGCCGAATTCATTGCGCGAGGTGTCGAACTTGGCGTCACTGGTGGCGGCATCTATGGTCTGTTGCGCGATGTTTCCGTTCTGTTCCCGGGTGAAGTAGACCTCGAGACTGCCCTTACCGGCAACCGAATGGCTGGCGCCCGTCTGCCAGTCGGCGTCCTGTCCGTCGTAACCGTTGGGTTCGAACTGGGCGTAGATGGAGCTGATCCCGTTTGCCTGGCGCAGGCGGCTGCCAAGCAGGAGCTCCACTTGTGGGCGACTCAGCCGCTGGTCCGGCTGGGCCATGCTTCCTTCAAGCTGCGCCGCCATGCCGAGCGGTATCTGATAGGCCTGCTGCAACTGGTCTTCGATCTGCACGGCATACCGCTCTGCCTGGAATTGCAGGGAACGGGAAACCTCCTGCTCCAGGGCGCCACGGGTCTGCGCCATGATGTCATCGCGCAGGCCGTTCAGCGAGGAGGACTGTATCCATGTCATGGCGACGCCACTGGCGAGAAAAAGTCCCAGCGTGAGCAACAACAACTTGGTCTTGAGCGAACGTTGTTTCATTCGACAACTCCTTTTGGCAAGAATGACAACGATATGGTCGGAGCGGGTCCTGACAGTTGTACTGTACTGGATTTGTTGATGGGTTTGTGCACGGCTTCTGGTTATAATTTTGGCCTTCCCGAGCGTTGATGGAACAGTCGCAATGAGCAATGCACTGAGCAGTATTCCGCCGGTAGTCGAGATGGACTACCCCTTCCCGGCCAAACCACAGCCCCTGACTCCCGAGCAGAAGGCGACCCTGATCGCCGAGATCAAGGTGCTGCTGCAGGCGCGCCAAGCCGTGCTGGTTGCCCATTACTACACGGATCCCGAGATCCAGGCCCTGGCAGAAGCCACCGGTGGCTTCGTGGGTGACTCCCTCGAGATGGCCCGCTTCGGTCGCGACCATGCAGCCCAGACCCTGATCGTGGCTGGTGTGCGCTTCATGGGAGAGACCTCCAAGATCCTGAGCCCCCACAAGCGGGTGCTGATGCCGACGCTGGAGGCCGAGTGCTCGCTTGATCTAGGTTGTCCCATCGACCAGTTCTCCGCCTTCTGCGATGCTCACCCCGATCACATCGTGGTGGTCTATGCCAATACCTCGGCAGCGGTGAAAGCACGGGCCGACTGGGTGGTCACCTCCAGCATTGCGCTGGAGATCGTCGAGCATCTGGACAGTCAGGGTCACAAGATCATCTGGGGCCCGGACCGACACCTCGGCGCCTACATCGAGAAGAAGACGGGGGCCGAGATGCTGCGCTGGCAGGGTCACTGCATCGTGCACGACGAGTTCAAGGCCAAGGCGCTGCGCGAGCTCAAGGCCCAGAACCCGGATGCCGCCGTGCTGGTGCACCCGGAGTCCCCGGCCTCCGTCATCGAGCTGGCGGATGCGGTGGGTTCCACCAGCCAGCTCATCAAGGCCGCCAAAGAGCTGCCCCAGCAGAAACTGATCGTGGCGACCGATCGCGGCATCTTCTACAAGATGCAGCAGGCCTGCCCGGAGAAGGAGATGGTGGAGGCGCCCACCGGCGGTGATGGTGCCACCTGCCGCAGCTGCGCCCACTGCCCCTGGATGGCGATGAACGGCCTGGTGGCCATCAAGGAAGCCCTGACCGACGGTGCCGAGCGTCACGAGATCCATGTGGATGAGGCACTGCGTCTCAAAGCGCTTGTCCCGCTCGATCGCATGCTGGATTTCGCCGCCGAGCTCAAGCTCAAGACCCAGGGCAACGCCTGATCGTCGCTGATGGCAAGATGCAAAGAGGGCTCCCGCGGGAGCCCTCTTTAATTTATCCGTCAGCCGTATCGTCAGATGATGACGGTGGAGACGCTGTGCTCCTCGTCGGGCGCGACGGTGATCCCGTCCTCGGCGGTGATGGCCGCCTCGACACAGAGCATGGTGCGATAACCGTCGTCACTCATGTCGGCCATGGCGCTGGCCCCTTCCTGCCAGGGGGTCCAGACCACCACGCTGTCGTGGTTGCCGCTGACCACCCGGGTGGTGCGCTCACCATCCTGCACGCTGACCATGGCATCGGGCTGGCGGTAGATGCGATCCATGGCTGCGGTGACGGTCAGCGCTCCCTGTTGCAGTTCGTTGCGGCCGGTCAGCTTGTCCAGATAGGGTTCGCCGAGGCCGGTCACGGTTACCGCTTCCGGCGCACTGATCTGCAGGTAGGTGTGCAGGGCGGCATTGTAGGTGAGCGCTGACTTGCCGGTGTTGCGGGTGGTCAGCACCAGGGAAAGCTCCTTGCCGACCAGTACGTCCAGCTCCAGCTCGAAGGCATGGGGCCAGAGCGTCCTGCTGGCATCGTTGTCACGCAGGGAGAGGTGGACGAGTGTGCCATCCCCGTGATCGGAGACCCCATCAAGCGTCCACAGGCAGTTGCGTGCGAAGCCATGAGCCGACTTGCCGCTGCCAACGCGAGCGGGGGAGGGGCCGAACCAGGGCCAGCAGAGGGGAATGCCGCCGCGAATGGGCTTGCTGCCATCCAGTATCGCCTTGTCGCTGAGCCAGAGAGAGGCCGGCTCACCATGGCGTTGGTAGCGCAGCACATGGGCGCCAAACAGGCTTATCTCGGCCCTGGCGTGCTCATTGTCTATGGTCAGCAGGGGCAGGCCATCCTGGCTCAGGGTGCAGTGGGCAGTCAGCGTACGTGTCGGTGTCATAAAGGCTCCAGTGCTCGGGGACATTCAGAAAGGGTCCGTGATTCAGAATACAAAAAGGCGGCCATTGGCCGCCTTTTTTCAAGCTACGCGATTGCGCATCCCAAATTACTTGGAGATGTGAGCGATCAGGTCCAGAACCTTGCTGGAGTAGCCCATTTCGTTGTCGTACCAGGAGACGACTTTCACGAAGGTCTTGTTCAGCTGGATACCAGCCTTGGCATCGAACACGGAAGTCTGACGCTCACCCAGGAAGTCGGTGGAAACCACTTCGTCTTCGGTGTAGCCCAGCACGCCCTTCATGGCGCCTTCGGAGGCAGCCTTCATGGCCTGGCAGATTTCAGCGTAGGACGCTTCTTTCTTCAGGTTGACGGTCAGGTCAACAACGGACACGTCCGGAGTCGGCACGCGGAAGGCCATGCCGGTCAGCTTGCCGTTCAGTTCCGGGATGACCACGCCAACAGCCTTGGCAGCACCGGTAGAGGACGGGATGATGTTCTGAGCCGCACCGCGGCCACCGCGCCAGTCTTTGGCAGACGGACCATCAACGGTCTTCTGGGTAGCAGTGGTAGCGTGAACGGTGGTCATCAGGCCGGATTCGATACCGAAGGTATCGTTCAGAACCTTGGCGATGGGGGCCAGGCAGTTGGTGGTGCAGGAAGCGTTGGAAACGATGTCCTGGCCAGCGTAGGAATCCTGGTTGACGCCCATGACGAACATCGGGGTAGCGTCTTTGGACGGACCGGTCAGTACGACTTTCTTGGCACCGGCAGCGATGTGCTTGCGAGCGGTTTCGTCGGTCAGGAACAGACCGGTTGCTTCGGCAACAACGTCAACACCGATTTCGCCCCATTTCAGGTTGGCCGGGTCACGTTCAGCGGTAACACGTACGGTTTTGCCGTTGACGATCAGGTTGCCGTCTTTGACTTCAACAGTGCCCTTGAAGCGACCGTGAGTGGAGTCGTACTTCAGCATGTAAGCCATGTAGTCAACGTCGATCAGGTCGTTGATACCAACCACTTCGATGTCAGCACGCTCAGCGGCCAGACGGAAAACGAAACGACCGATACGGCCAAAACCGTTAATACCTACTTTGATAGTCATAATTGGTTACCTAACTGTTCAGTAGTCAAAGAAAATTCCGTTTGTAAATTTACTAGAACTCCCTCGCGAGTCAACCAACAATCTGCGCGAAATTGCGCTATATCATGAAAAACTGTGAAATTTATTTTCGGTTTATGTAACTGGCTACCAACTTTTGTTGAATGCATCATCAGCAAAGTCGGTGGCAGAGAACAACAATAGTGCCTGCCCGGTCACACATCCAGCCGGGGAGATATGTAAAAATGTGCGCGGTTTAGCATGGCCAAAGAGCCACTGTTCAAGTACCAACCATAAAAATTAATCACAAAATAGCGTAGACAGAATCCACAGCGGGAATTCTCAAACTATGACCACCCTGATTGAACAGCTGGCTGCCGCCAAAGGCATTGCCAGTGAGTATGTTGATGCCTGGGGCCAGCCGGCCCTGGTATCGGAAGAGAGCAAGGCCGCCATGCTGGGCGCCATGGGCTACCGCGTCGACGACGAGGCCGCCCTGTCCGAACAGCTTGAGCAGGAGCACCGCCAGCACTGGCTGCGCGCGCTGGATCCCGTGATGGTGGTACGCAGCGGCGACGCCGTTACTCTTGAGGTTCGCCTCCCCATCGAATTCGTCAACGATGCCCTCACCTGGCAGCTCCAGCAGGAGCAGGGTGCAGTGCTGTCCGGTCAACTCACCCCCATCGAGGGTGAGCTGGTCGGGGTGGCCGAGTTCGAGGAGATGGAGTGTCAGGCTTATCGCGTCACCCTGGATGTGCAGCCTGCGCTGGGTTATCACCAGCTCATCCTGCTGGAAGAGGGCAATGACGAGCCGCTGGCCACCATGCGTCTCATCGTCGCACCCAAGTCCTGCTACAAGCAGGCGCCCATCGCCAATGGTCGCAAGGTGTGGGGCCCGAGCGTCCAGCTCTACTGCCTGCGCAGCCGCCACAACTGGGGCATCGGCGATTTCAGCGATCTCGGCCAGCTGGTTGAGAATGCCGCCGCCTGGGGAGCCCACTTCGTCGGTCTCAACCCCATTCATGCCCTCTATCCGGCGAACCCGGAGAGTGCCAGCCCCTACAGCCCTTCTTCCCGTCGCTGGCTCAACGTCGCCTATATCGATGTGGAAGCGGTGCCCGAATTCCTGGGCAACGATCGCCTGAAAGCGGAGGTGGCGAGCCCGGCCTTCCAGCAGCACCTCACCTCCCTGCGGGTCAAGGACAACGTGGATTACACCGGCGTCATCCAGACCAAGATCGGGATGCTGCGCCAGGTGTTCGACCAGGCCAGCTTCAGCGCCGAGCGTCAGGCTGCGTTAGATGCCTTCGTGGCTGCCGGCGGTGACAGCCTGCAACAGCAGGCGGCGTTTGACGCCCTGCAGGCCCACTTCTATGCCAAGGGCGAGAATGCCTGGGGCTGGCCGGTCTGGCCCGAGGCGCTGCGCGATTACCACAACCCCGAAGTGGCGGCCTGGATGGCCGAGCACCAGCAGGATGTGGCCTTCTACCTCTATCTGCAGTTCC
Source organism: Aeromonas sp. R6-1 (assembly GCF_040908165.1). NCBI lineage: Bacteria > Pseudomonadati > Pseudomonadota > Gammaproteobacteria > Aeromonadales > Aeromonadaceae > Aeromonas > Aeromonas sp. R6-1. Next base: position 74,737 of record NZ_JBFODF010000023.1, on the reverse strand, counting down.
TGGCTGACGAGCAGCTGGCCCGGGCCGATGCCCGCGCCAAGGCCGCCGGCATGGTGATGGGGATCTACCGGGATCTGGCGGTCGGCGTCTCCGAAGGTTCCACCGAGATCTGGGCAAACCGGGATCTCTACTGCCCGAAAGCCTCGGTCGGTGCACCGCCCGACATTCTTGGCCCCCTCGGCCAGAACTGGGGCCTGCCCCCCATGAACCCGAACCAGCTGTTCGAGGCCGCCTACCAGCCCATGGTGGATCTGTTCCGTGCCAACATGCGCTCCTGCGGCGCCCTGCGCATCGACCACGTGATGGCCTTGCTGCGCCTGTGGTGGGTGCCGCCCGGAGAGTCCGCCGCCAAGGGGGCCTACATCTATTACCCGGTGAACGATCTGCTGGGGATCCTGGCCCTCGAGTCCCACCGCAACCAGTGTCTGCTGATCGGCGAGGATCTCGGTACCGTGCCGGAGGGGATCGACGTGACCCTGAAAGAGAACGGCGTCCACTCCTACAAGGTGTTCTTCTTCGAGCGTTCCAAGGACGATGGCGGCTTCATCTCCCCGGCGCACTACACCGAGCAGGCGATGTCCGCCCTGACCACCCACGACATGCCGACCCTCAAAGGCTTCTGGCACTGCGACGATCTGGCGCTGGGACGCGAACTGGGCCTGTACCCGGATGAAGACGTACTCAAGACCCTGTATGCTGATCGCCACCAGGCCAAGCAGCGGATCCTTGACAGCCTGCATGCTCATGGGGTCATCTCTGGCAATATCAGTCACGACGTGAACTGGGTCGGCATGAATACCGAGCTCAACCACGGTCTGCAACTGCACATGTCCCGCGGCAGCTGTGCCCTGTTCAGCACCCAGCTCGAAGACTGGCTGGAGATGGACAAGCCGGTCAACGTGCCGGGTACCAGCTACGAGTACCCCAACTGGCGTCGCAAGCTCTCCCGGGATCTGGAGGATATCTTCGCCGACGAGGCGCTCAAGAATCTGGCGGGCAAGATGAGCCGGGCCCGTGACGAGGCCAGCCGTTGAGCCTTGAACGCCAACATGTGACTCACTTTCATCCGCTTCGGCTTCGGCCGAAGCGGATGTTCAGCCATCAAAGGAAATGTCGATGCCCGTTGAACGTTTGGTTGCCGCCCGCTGTGCCGATCCCTTCTCCCATCTAGGCCTGCTGGCCAATCCGGATGGGCCAGGCCTGAAACTCACCGCCTGGTTGCCCGATGCACTCGAGGTCCGGGTCAGGGATCTCAAGTCAGGCAAGATAGTTGCCACCCTGACCGCCGCTGACGAAGCGGGCCTCTTTGAAACTGTTTTCACTCGCCGCAAGAATCCCTTCCCCTACCAGCTCATCGCGACCTACGCCGACGCCAGTGCCGACATCATCGACCCCTATCAGTTCCAGGCCGCCGCCTGGGAGGGGCTGGCGGAACTCACCTGGCAACCGGAAAACCTCTACCACACCCTCGGCGCCCAGTTGCGCACCGTGACGCACCTCGGCCAGCAGGTGGAAGGGGTACGCTTTGCCGTCTACGCGCCGAGCGCCACGGCCGTGAGCCTCATCGGCGATTTCAACTTCTGGGATGGCCGCCGTCACCCCATGCAGCGCAGCCAGTGCGGCCACTGGGTGCTGTTCGTGCCGGGGCTCAAGGCCGGGGATCGCTACAAGTTCGAACTGAAAGACCCGGCGGGCAATCGCCTGCCCCACAAGAGCGACCCGGTGGGCTTCTACTGCGAGCAGTACCCCTCGTTCGCCTCCGTGGTCTATGACCACGGCCAGTACCAGTGGCAGGACGCCGCCTGGCGCGAGAGTCAGCTCAATGACAAGCGCGAACAGCCCCTCTCCATCTACGAGCTGCACGTGGGCTCCTGGAAGCGTCACCCCAACGGCGACAGCCTGAGCTGGCGCGAGCTGGCGGTGGAACTGGTGGATTACATCAAGGAGATGGAGTACACCCACATCGAGCTGCTGCCGGTCTCCGAGCACCCCTTCAGCGGCTCCTGGGGCTACCAGCCGGTGGGCATGTTCTCCCCCACCAGCCGCTACGGCACGGCCGACGATTTCAAATACTTCGTGGATCAGTGCCACCAGGCGGGGATCGGCGTGATTCTGGATTGGGTGCCCGCCCACTTCCCGTCCGATGCCCACGGCCTGGCCCGCTTCGACGGCACGCCGCTCTACGAGTACGAAGATCCGCGCCGTGGCTGGCACCCGGACTGGAACTCCTACATCTATGACTTCGGTCGCGACACCGTGCGCCAGTTCCTGGTGGCCAGCGCCCTGTTCTGGCTCGACAAGTTCCACATCGACGGCCTGCGGGTGGATGCGGTCGCCTCCATGCTCTATCTGGATTATTCCCGCAACGCCGGTGAGTGGGTGCCCAACGTCGATGGCGGCAACCACAACTACGAGGCGATCAGCCTCTTGAAGTGGACCAACGAGGAGGTGTACGGCAAGTACCCCCACGCCATGACCATCGCCGAGGAGTCCACCGCCTTTGCCGGGGTCTCCCGTCCCACCTTCCTTGGCGGCCTGGGGTTTGGCTTCAAGTGGAATATGGGCTGGATGCACGACACCCTCAGCTACATGCAAAAAGAGCCCATTCACCGTCGCTACCACCACAACGACATGACCTTCTCCATGGTGTACCACTATGACGAGAACTTCATTCTGTCCCTCTCCCACGACGAGGTGGTCCACGGCAAGCACTCCCTGCTCTACAAGATGCCCGGGGACGAGTGGCAGCAGGCCGCCAACCTGCGCGCCTACATGGGCTTCATGTATGCCCACCCCGGCAAGAAGCTCAACTTCATGGGCACCGAGATCGCCCAGAGCAACGAGTGGAATCACGATGCCCAGCTGCCCTGGCACCTGTTGCAGTACCCCAGGCACGGCGGCCAGCAGCGGCTGATCCGGGATCTCAACCACCTCTATCGTCATGAACCTGCCTTGTATCAGGCGGATTATGAACAGGCCGGTTTCCGCTGGCTGGATCACCAGGACGCGGACAACAGCATCTTCGCCTGGCTGCGGGCCGACAAGCTGGGGGCCCATCCGCTGGTGGTGGCCTGCAACTTCACCCCGGTGCCGCGCATCGGTTACCGTCTCGGGGTGCCGGCTGCCGGTCGCTATCGGGTGGTGCTCAACACCGACAGCGAGCATTACTGGGGCAGCAACTATGATGTGGGTCTGGTCTTCGTCGCCGAGGCGACCCCCTGGCAGGGGATGGCACACAGCCTGGTGCTGGACTTGCCGCCGCTCGCGACCTTGTTCATCAAACAGGAGTCCTGATGTTTGAAATGGAAAACGGGGTAGATCACCCGCTTGGCGCCCGTCTGGACGAGACGGGCTGCCACTTCTGTGTCTGGGCTCCCCAATCGGACAAGGTGGAACTCTGCCTGTTCGACGACGAGGAGCAGGAGCTGGCGCGTCTCCCCTTGCCCGGTCGGCGCGGCCAGTACTGGTTCGGCCACGTGCGCGGGGTCAAGGCCGGTCAGCGCTATGGCTACCGGGTGCATGGCTCTCCCCAGGAGGGGTTGCTGTTCGACCCGGACAAGCTGCTGATCGACCCCTATGCCCGGGCCCTCAGTCGATCGACCCACTGGGACGATGCCCTCTACGAGGGGGACAGCGCGGCCATGGTGGGCAAGTCGGTGGTGGTGGACGATGCCTTCGACTGGCAGGGGGTCGGCAAGCCCGGCATCCCGCCGGAGCGGGTCGTGCTCTACGAGACCCACGTCAAGGGGTTCACCCGCCAGCACCCCGGCATCCCCAAGGCGTTGCAGGGCACCTATCTGGGCATCAGCCACCCGCTGATGATCGAGCATCTGCAGGGGCTGGGGGTGACCTCGGTCCAGCTGATGCCGGTGGCGGCCTTCATGTCCGAGCCCAGGCTCGAGCAGCTGGGGCTGACCAATTACTGGGGCTACAACCCCATCGCCTTCTTCGCGCCCGAACCGCGCTACGGGGCGAAGGATGCGGTGACCGAGTTCAAGACCATGGTGCGCGAGCTGCACCGGGCGGGGCTCGAGGTGATCCTGGACGTGGTCTACAACCACACCGCGGAGTCGGGCTTCGACGGCCCCATGCTCTCCCTCAAGGGATTTGACAACGCGGGCTACTACGCCTTCGAGTCGGGGGCCCACGGTCCGGATTACCATCGCCACGCCAACGTCACCGGCTGCGGCAACAGCGTCAATCTGGATCACCCCAATACCTTGCGACTGGTGCTCGATGCCCTGCGCTACTGGGTTACCGAGATGCAGGTGGACGGTTTTCGCTTCGATCTGGCGGTCACCCTGGCGCGGGAGGCGGGGGAGTTCGATCCCATGAGCGCCTTCTTCAAGGCCATGATGGCGGATCCCGTGCTGGCGCGGGTCAGGCTCATCGCCGAACCCTGGGACATCGGCCCCTTCGGCTATCGTCTCGGCCAGTTTCCGAGCCAATGGCTGGAGATCAACGATCGTTACCGCGACACGGTGCGCGCCTTCTGGCGCGGGGATGCGGGCAAGATGGGGGATTTTGCCACCCGTCTGGTGGGCTCGCGGGATCTCTTCCCGAAGAACTGGCGCTCCCCCCACACCAGCGTCAACTACCTCTGCTATCACGACGGCTTCACCCTCGAGGACCTGGTCTCCTACAACCAGCGCCACAACCAGGCCAACGGCGAGGACAACCGGGACGGCCACGGCAACAACCTCTCCAGCAACCACGGGGTGGAGGGGCCGACCCTGGACCCGCGCATCAACAACCTGCGCCAGCAGCAGAAGCGCAACCTCATCGCCACCCTGCTGCTGTCACAGGGGACGCCCCACTTCCTGGCCGGGGACGAGATGGGCCGCAGCCAGCTCGGCAACAACAACGCCTACTGTCAGGACAACCAGATAAGCTGGGTGAACTGGCAACTGCGCCCGGAGGACGAACGGCTGCTCGCCTTCACCCGCCAGATGATGGCGCTGCGGGCGGAGTCCGGGGTCTTCTCCAACCTGCAACTGAGCGACGACGGCTGGAACGGCAAGGCGACCAGCTGCCACCAGGTGAACTGGTATCACCCGGACGGCCATCAGCTCACCGATCAGGACTGGCACGCCCCCATGGGGCAGGCGTTTGCCATGGACATCGGCATGATCGGCTGCACCGGGGAGCGCTGGTACGTGCTGTTCAACGCCAGCGACTATGACATCCAGTTCCGCCTGCCGCCGCCGGGGGAGGGCATGGAGTGGATCCAGACCATCGACACCGCCACCAACGACGGCCTGCCCTTCCTGCCGGACGACATCAAGCGGCAGGTGGCGGTGGGGCGTGCCCACTCCCTCAAGCTGCTGGAGCGGGTCGCCCTGCCGGCGGCGGTGCTGGCGAGTGAAGGGGTGGTGGCAGCGGATGTTGTCGCCGTGTTGCCAACGGGATCACAGTTCCCGCTGGCGGGGTAGAGCCAGGCGCCCTGACTGGGTATGCTGGGCACCGTTATCAGTGGTGAGGAGCCGGAATGAGCAGTAACAACCCTGAACAGTGGCGCGACAAGCTGAGTGCAGAGCAGTTCCACGTCTGCTGGGAGAAAGGGACCGAGCGTCCCTACAGCGGTGCCCTGCTGCACAACCGCAAGAGCGGCGATTACCACTGCGTCTGCTGCAAGCAGGTGCTGTTCCACTCAGGAGCCAAGTTTGACGCGGGCTGCGGCTGGCCCTCGTTCGACCGGGCCATCGAGGGGACGGTGACCTACACCGAGGACAACAGCCACGGCATGAAGCGGGTGGAGATCACCTGCAGCCAGTGCGGCTCCCACCTCGGCCACGTCTTCCCCGACGGGCCGACCGAGACCGGCCAGCGCTACTGCGTCAACAGCCTGAGCCTGGATTTCGAGCCCGACGCCTGATCCCCGACACGACCAGCGGCGCCTCCCTTCGGAGGCGCCGCTTTTTTATCTCCCCCTGTCAGGTGCCGGGCTATGCCAGCGGCAGGTAGATGTCGGTGACCAGCTCATGGGTGGGCACCTCGTGTACAAAGTTGTGGTAGTGGAAGAAGAGCGGAAAATCCCGCAGCTCTTCGCCGCTGGCGGGCAGCCAGTCGCGGTAGAGCGCCCGGGCACAGTCGGCCAGGAGGTCGTGGGAGCCGTGGTGGCGTACCACGGCGCAGCGCCCGGCCGGGATGAGGGCATTCTTCACGCCCCACTCATTGTCCTCGGCGACGGGGGCCTCGACGCTGCCACAGAGGGTAAAGCGAAACGCCGCACCCTCCGTCGTGGCGGGGTCGTCCGGCGCCAGGCCATAGGTCCGGCTGGTGGCGACCGGGGAGCCGCCCGTGGCCTTGCGCCACTGGATGAAGCGCGCCGCGGTGTCGTTGATGCGCTCGGGCAGGCCCTGATGGGTCAGGGCGGCGACGGCGGTCTGCGGGAACTGGATGATGTCGACTCGCATGGGGTCAATCCTCTTTGTGGGGGGCCGTGGCAGGCAGCGATGCCAGTTGGCCCAGTCCGGGTGCTGCCTGAACTGGCTGGGCGTCAGGCCGAACGTCTGCTTGAAGGCGCGACTGAAAGATTCGCCATGCTGGAAGCCGGCATCGAGGGCGATATCAGTCACCTTGTCCAGAGGCGCGAATGCCAACCGGTAAGAGGCCCGCTTCAGCCGCAGCAGCTGGATGTAACGCCCCAGCGGCACGCCGCAGTAAGCGGCAAATTGCCGATGAAAGTGAAAGGGCGAAAAGTGCGCCACGGCGCTGAGCCGCTCCAGCGACAGGTCGTCGTCGAGATGGCGCTCGATGTGCTCTGTCACCGTTTGAAAGCGTCGGCGGTAGGCCTCTGTCTGGTTGTGATCCATGGTCTCTCCTCTGTGCTGCCCACTATCGGCCAACGGGCCCGAGCTGTCCTGACGGATCTTGCTCTCTTTGCCTCCCCTCGGGGAGAAGAGCCATGACCGCCAGCCCGGCGGGTGCTGCCTGACTTGTCGCGGGTTCGTCAGGCCAGCAGCAGGGCAGCCCCCGTCAGCAGGGCGGCGAGGGGCAGCACGGGGAGCCGTGGCACCCGCAGCAGGTAGAAGCCGACGGCGGCCAGCGCCAGATCGGTGGGGGAGAGCACGGCGCTCTGCCACACCGGCTGATAGAGGGCCGCCAGCAGCAGCCCCACCACGGCGGCGTTGATGCCGGCCACGGCCCCCGCCAGACGGGGGCGGGCCAGCCAGTGCTGCCAGCAGGGGCCCAGCGCCCAGAGCAGCAAGAAACCCGGCAGGAAGAGCGCCAGGGTCGCCAGCAGCGCCCCGATGAGGGGAGTGGCGGGCAGCAGCACGGCGCCCAGGTAGGTGGCCAGGGTGAACATGGGGCCGGGTACCAGCTGGGCCAAGCCGTAGCCGGTCAGGAACTGCTGCTCGCTCAGGTGGTGACCCAGGCTCTCCTGCAACAGGGGCAGCACCACGTGACCACCGCCAAACACCAGGCTGCCTGCCCGGTAAAACTCGGCCAGCAACTGGCTGACGGGGCCGCTCGCCACCAGGGGCAGGCCGACGAACAGCAGGGCGAACAGCAGCAGGGTCGGCCAGTGAGGCTGGCGAGCCGGAGTGGACGCGAGGCCCTGACTCCCCGGGTGCGGCTCGCGCAGGGCACAGAGCAGGGCCGCGCCGAGCAGCATGGCGACCTGGGTCAGAAGACCGGGGGCGCACCAGAGGGCGGCGGCGGTGGCCACCATGACCCCCTGTTGCAGCGCCGTCTTGCAGAACTGGCGGCTCATGGTGAGCACGGCATCCGCCACCACAACGAGCGCCAGCAGCTTGAGGCCGTGCAGGGCGGCGTCCAGCCAGAGGTTGCCCGCAAGCTGACCCAGACCGACGGCGGCCGCCAGCAACAGCAGGAAGGAGGGGAGGGTAAAGCCGACGAAGGCGGCCAGGGCGCCGCCGATGCCGGCGCGGTGGCGGCCGATGGCAAAGCCGAGCTGGCTGGAGGCCGGACCCGGCAGCAGTTGGCACAGGGCCAGCAACTGGGCGAACTCCCCCTGGTTCAGCCAGCCCAGCCGCTGGACAAAGGTGCGCTGAAAATAGCCGATATGGGCGGCCGGCCCGCCAACACTGATGCATCCCAGCCACAAGAACTGCATGAATACCTGTCCCATCTTCCCCTCCTCGTCATCATCCTGGCCCGGATAATATGACAAAAAAGTGACGGTTTGGTGACGGTACGCCCTCCCGCGCTGCCTGCCATCAACAGGGGCTGGCGGGGTGGCTGGTTGCCTCCGCCAGCAGACGAGAGGTGCCGGGGTGACGCGCGGCAGCCTGCCGGTGAGGGTCAGGGGGCAGGTTGTGCCTGGGGCAGGTAGCATTGTCCCGCCAGCCAGCAGGCGATGGACTGGCGACTGGCATCGAAGTGAGGCTCGGGCAGAGTGTGCGGGTCGCACCAGATCCAGCCCTCACACTTTTCCGGCTCCAGCAGTTGCGGCTCCCCGTCCACCTCTGCCAGCAGGGTGACCGAGATGTAGTGCAGGCCGCTCTCGCGCCAGGTCTCCAGGTTGTTGGTGACGGCGATGACGCGAGGCTGGCGGATGACGAAGCCGGTCTCCTCCGCCACCTCCCGGATGGCTGCCGACTCGAAGGTCTCCCCCAATTCCAGGTGACCGCCGGCGATGGACCAGTAGGGGGCATGGCTGCCCTTGCGCTTGCCAAGCAGTACCTGGCCCTGGCCATTGGTGAGAATGACGCCGACACCGACGCGGGGATAGGGGGTAGACATAGGGGAGGCTCCTTGCTGAGACGGCGGGGTGCGCCAGGGAAAACGGGCCCACCTTAGGGGGGATGGGCCCGTTGTGCAAGCCGCCTGTTCAAGGGCGATCGGATGCCGATTTTCCATCGCTTAAACGGATGGGTCTGGCGACATTCTATCTGTTAAATAGATGGGAAATGCCCCCGGATCAGGGCAGTCTGACCAGCATCTTGCCGGTATTGCGGCCCTGGAACAGTCCGATAAAGGCTTGCGGCATGCTGGCCAGTCCCTCGCTGATGGTCTCCTCGGCCTGGAGGGTGCCCGCTTCGAAGGCCGGCATGGCCTCGGCCAGGAACGCCCCGTAGTGTTGCCAGTGATCGGAGACCAGCAGCCCCTGCATGAGGATGCGCTTGCGGATCACCTGGGAGAGGTTGCGCGGGCCGCTGGCCTGGCCGTTGCTGTTGTACTGCTCGATGAGGCCGCACAGCACGATGCGCCCGTGCACCACCAGGTGGTTGAGGGCGGCATCCAGCATGGCGCCCCCCACGTTCTCGAAGTAGACGTGGATGCCTTCGGGGGCGAGGCGGGCCAGCTCGGCGTCGAGATCCGGGGTCTCCCGGTAGTTGATCACCGCATCGGCTCCCAGGGTCTTGAGGTAGGCGACCTTGTCGGCCGAGCCGGTGGAGCCGATGACCCTGGCTCCCGCCTGCTTGGCGAGCTGGACCGCCATGGTGCCGACCGCCCCGGAGGCCGCCGAGACCAGCAGGGTTTCACCGGCCTTCAGGTGTGCCACCTTGTGCAGGCCCGCCCAGGCGGTCATGCCCGGCATGCCGAGGGCGCCGAGGAAGCGCTGGGGCGGCAGGGTGGTGTCGGGCAGGCGGGTGAGCTGGGCGGCGTTTGCCACGAAGGCATCCCGCCAGCCCAGCATGCTGCTCACCTTGTCCCCCACCTTGAAATCGGGATGGCGCGATGCCAGTACCGTGCCGATGGCGCCGCCGTCGAGGGGACCGTTGAGGGGGAAGGGGGGAACGTAGCTTTTTGCCTCGCTCATGCGGCCGCGCATGTAGGGGTCCACCGACAGCCACTGGTTGGCGACCTGCACCTCTCCCTCCTGCAGGGCGGGCAGGGGCACGTCCCGGAGGGCGAAGTCCTCCAGGGTGGGGAGACCGGTGGGGCGACGCAGCAGTTGGATTTGATGGCTGATGGCATTCATGGGCATTCTCCGGCAGTGGGGCCGCGCGTCGGGCGGCGGCCTGGTATTTTTGTTTGTGTGCAAACTAAAATCAGGGTAGTCCTGAACGCGGGGGCTGGCAACTGTTTTGTGTGCAAACTATTCAGCCCCGAAGTTGATGGGGTATACTGCCCCCCTTGTCGTCAGCGAGGTCCTCCATGAGCGAATTGAAAAAGCAGGTCTGTTTTGCCCTCTACAGCGCCTCCAATGCGGTGATGCGTGCCTATCGGCCGCTGCTGGACAAGCTGGATCTCACCTATACCCAGTACCTGGTGATGCTCTCGCTCTGGGCCCGGGACGAGGTCAGCCTCAAGGAGATAGGGCAGGAGACCGGACTGGATGCGGGCACCCTGACCCCCATCGTCAAGCGGCTGGAGAGCAAGGGGTGGCTGACCCGCACCGTCTCCCACGAGGATGAGCGGCAAAAGTGCATCAGCCTGACCGAGGCGGGACGCCAGTTGCAGCAGGAGGTCAGGGAGTGCTGTCTGGCGGACAGCTTGCGCAATCAGGTGGATCTGGCCGATGCTGAGTTGGCCCAGCTCAAGCAGCTTTGCGATCGCGTGGCGGCGCAGCTGGGGCGCTGATCCCTTTTCCCGTCAGGAGTGACCCGATGAAACCCATGCAATCCCTGCTTCCTCTGTTTGCCATCCTGCTGTGCGCCTGCGCCGATACCTCCTATCCCCGTTCCGAGCTGCAGATCGACGATGCCGATGCCTGGCAGGCCATCTGCAAGGACGGGGTCCGGGTGCGGGCGGTCACCGACGAGGGGATCTGTGCGGATCACCGCGGGGTGGCCATGTGGACAAATAAACCAAGGGCTGCACGGATGGCAGAAGAAGCGGCCAAGTAGTGTGACCTGTACGACATAAAATGACATGACCGGCCATGGGGCCGGTTTTTTTCGCGATCTTGCCAGCACTTTGGCACCTTGTTCATGGTGCACTCATTTTTCTCTTCCCATACTGGCCCTCAAGGTAGCAAACCAACAGGAGAGAGAGATGCAATCATCCATCGTCGGGCTCTCCATTCTGTGGGGGCTGGCCAGCTTTGGTGTGCAGGGGGATTTCATCGAGAGCCGTGATACCGCCTCCCCCTCCTGGCAGGCCGAGTCCAGAGTGGAGATGGAAGGGTACTTGATGGAGTCGTTGGGCGCCGATCGCTGGGTGTTCGACAACGGCAGCGAGAGCCTGGAAATCTCTCTGCCCAAAGGGCAGTGGGTGTCGACCGGTGAGCGGCTGCGGCTGCGCGGCGAACCCTTGCAGGAGCAGAACGGCTGGTTGCTGCAGGTGCAGGACGTGAGCCAGGTCGAGGCATGACGAGGCGTTCGCCACCTGGCGGCGCGATGGCGCCCGCGGGCTGTGTTGACCGCGAATGCCCTTGATAGCAGAGACAAGAAGAGGAGGCCCGGGCCTCCTCTTGCTTTTGGTGCTCCCCGGATGCGGGGTGGGTTGTCAGCCCAGGTGGTTGAGGGGCAGGGCGGTCTTGTGTTTGATGCGGCGCAGCACGAAGCTCGAACGCACCCCGGTCACGCCGGAGATGTGGGTCAGTTTGTCCAGCAGGAAGTGCTGGTAGTGCTCCATGTCCCGCACCACCACCTTGAGCTGGTAATCCGCATCGTTGCCGGTGATGAGGTCGCATTCCAGCACTTCGGGCAGATCCTTGACGGCGCGATCGAAGTTCTCGAACCGCTCCGGAGTGTGCCTGTCCATGGAGATGTGAATGTAGGCGGTGAGGGTCAGCCCCAGCTGGCGGGCATTGAGCAGGGTGACATGGGTATCGATGAGACCGGCATCCTCCAGCGCCTTGACCCGGCGCGAGCAGGGGGAGGGGGAGAGCCCGACCAGCTCGGCCAGCTCCAGGTTGCTGATGCGGCCATTTTCCTGCATCAGCTCCAGAATATGCCTGTCTATACGATCAAGTTTCAGCATTCTCCGTACCTCTTCGCAATTACTAATCCACTTTTCCTAGATTAAGGGTGAACTATTGCAAAAACAACTGAAAATACCTGCTACTTCACAACCACTCACCGCATCGCGGGGAGTACCATGGTTACATCTTCCGGTGGCAAGACAGGCGCCCGACCAGGCACCTGTGGTGAAGGACCTTACCGGGTCAAGAGCCCCATCAGCCGTTCGACCTTATCGGGAAACAACGGGCTGGAACGAGAGCACCCCCTCCCCGAAGGCAACAAAGCAGGCATCCCGGCGCCTGCTTTGTTGTTTTTGCGTTCCGCCCGCTCAGGGGCGGGGCGGCCGGATGCGATAGAGACAGCGGCTGTCCCCCTCCAGCAGATACTGCTCCCGCTCCACCTCGGCCGGCGCCAGCAACCGGCGAAACAGCGCCAGCTCGCTGCGGCAAAAGCCCCGACAGGCCCTGGCCGCACTGCAGATGGGGCAGTGACTCTCCCACCACAGCCAGCTGCCGTCCTCCTCCTGCGACATGTCCGCCATATACCCCTCCTGGGTGCGCAGCGCCTTGAGCGTCATCAGCCTGTCTGCCAGCGCCGGCTGGGTCAGCCTGGATTCATAGCGTGCCTGCATCTGCTGCTCCCGCCGCGTGATGAGCTGCTCCATGCCCGCGTCGCCAAACACCTGCTGGATGTCGTCGATCAGCTGCAGGGTCAGATCGCCATGGGTGTCGGGGAAGCGTTGCCAGGCCTGGTCGGTGAGGTGCCACAGGCGCACCGGGCGACCGCGGCCGCGGGCCTCGTCGCTAAACCCTACCCAGCCCTCGGACTCCAGGGCCATCAGGTGCTGGCGCGCCCCCATGGACGTCATCTGCAACTGGTCGCCGAGTTCGGCGGCGCTCTGGGGGCCGCGGGTTTTCAGCAGATAGAGGATCTTGTCGGTACTGGCGTTCATGGGGGCTCCGGTGGTGGGTATCGGTGCGGTGACCGCCTGGATGAGGTCATTATGGGTAGCAGGGCGATTTAAATCAACAATCTGCTTTACTTAATGGACGACCCCTCACAATATAAATAAACCGATAACTTTATTTAATGAGGCGAAGATGGAAGGGATCAAGGGACAGGTGACCCTCTGGGTATTGGTGATGACGGTGACGCTGGCGGTGGCGGGGTTCAGCCTGCCTTCCCCCGTCCTGGCGCCGCTGCTGCTGGATCCGGCCCAGGGCATGCTGACGCCACAGGCGTCGGACTGGAGCCGCAAGGTGTGGCTTGGCGTCATCATGGGGCTCTATCCACTGTTTCAACTGCTGGGGGCCCCCTTGCTTGGCCGCCTCTCCGATCGCCATGGGCGCAAGCCGGTGCTGACACTCTGTCTGGTGGGGGTGCTGGCGGGGTATGTGCTGATGGCCCTCGGCATCGCCTGGCGTTCCCTGCCGCTCTTGCTGCTGAGCCGGGTGGTGGAGGGCTTCTTCAACGGCGACATCGCCATCGTGCAGGCGATGGCGGCGGACATGAGCACGGCCAGGACCAAGGCCCGCAACTTCGCCCGCATCAACATCGGCATGAACCTGGGCTGGGTGGTGGGTCCCATGATCGGAGGCTATGCGGCCGTGGTCTCGGGAGATTACAGTCTGGCAGCCTGGCTGGCGGTGGGGATGACGGTGATCAACCTGCTGCTGGTGCTCTGGCTGCTGCCCAATCGTCCCCCGGTGCCGGCGACCCGGGATGAAGCGCCCCTCTCGACCCGCCAACTGCTGCTGCAACCTCGTCTCCTGCCCTACTTTGCCCTGACCCTGGCAAGCTACGGGGCGGTGCAGCTCTACTTCACCTACTTCAATGTCTGGCTGGTGGAGCGGCTGGCATGGGATCCGGTGCAACTGGCCCAGGCCGCCGTGCTGGTGAGCGTGCCCATGATGCTGGGCTCCTGGATCGGTGAGCAGCTGGCACGGCACTGGCGCGGTAGCTCCCTTGGCATCGTCGGCCACCTGGTGATGGCGGCGGGCATGCTGATGTTCATCCTGCCGACCCAGTGGTGGGGGCTCGCGCTCACCTTCATCCCGGCCGGCATCGGCATGAGTCTGGGGGAGCTGGCCACCTCGGTGGCGGTCTCCAACCGCAGCCATGCCAGCCAGCAGGGGCAGGCGATGGGGCTCTACCGCGGTCTGGCGGTGGGCAGCGAGATCCTGGCGGTGGTGCTGGGCAGCCTGGTGCTGCTGGCGGGGACCGAGTGGCCCTTCTACCTGGCCGGCCTCTGCGGCGTGATCTGTGCCCTCGGTTTCTACGGATTGCGCAGACGGGCGGACAGGCGAAACGCCGTGGCCGGGTGCGCCGAGGCGGGCTGACGAAGGGCGCGGGGATCACAGTTCGGCGACGGGATGGCGGGCCGGACTTGCATCGCGGCGCCGAGTCTGGGACGGTATGGCTCTTTGCTCCGCTGTTCCCGCCCCCCGGCGAGCGCGTCTCCCATCATGGGCCTTGCGATGCCCAGTCCGCATTCCCGGCGGTGAGATGTGTCGTCATGACATTGGCAACGGGAGGGGATGGCGCCGCACCCGTCTCGACATTCCTGGAGGTGATATGAGTCGTTATCAGGCCATTGCATTGGACATGGACGGTACCCTGCTGAACCGGGATCACAAGATCTCGTCCGCTACCCGGGCGGCCCTGGCCCAGGCCCGGGCCCACGACATCAAGGTGCTGCTGGTGACGGGTCGCCACTTCATGACGGCCCGTCCCTTCCACCACGAGCTGGCCCTCGACACCCCCATCATCTGCAGCAACGGTGCCTACCTCTATGATCCGGTGCAGGAGAGGATCCTCGCCGGGGATCCCCTGGCCGTGGCGCCCCTCACCGCCCTGCTGGAGGAGGTGCAGGCCCAGCAGATGGGGGCGCTGTTCCACCTGGGGGACGGCATCGGCTACCTGGGCTGCGAGGAGCACGTGGGCCGGATGCGGCGCTGGTCGGCAACCCAGCCGGATCACCTCAAGGTCTCCCTGCTGCCCGCCGAGGATATCGAGCTCTGGTTGCAGTCCCCCATCTGGAAGCTGGAGTTGTTCAACCAGGATCCCGGCCGGTTGCACCGTTTCGTCGGGGAGGTGGTGGAGAGACTGCCCTTCACCCGTGACTGGGCGGCCCCCTATGCGGTGGAGCTGGTGCAGCCAGGTTGCAGCAAGGGCAACCGGCTGGCCCAGTGGGCGGCGAGCGAGGGGATCGCCATGGAGAACCTGGTGGCCTTTGGCGACAACAACAACGACATCAGCATGTTCGAGCAGGTGGGGCTGGCGGTGGCCATGGGCAATGCGGCGCCCCAGATCCAGGCTCATGCAGACCGGGTCACCGCGGATCACAACGAGGATGGCATCGCCCTGGCGTTGCAGCGCTGGGTCCTGCCCGCCTGAGGGGAAAAACAGTCTGCGGCATAAACAGAAAGGGGCCATGTCGGCCCCTTTTTGTCAGCTCCCGAAGGAGAACTGGATCACCCGATCCGGGAAGCGCAGCCGGTTGTAGTCCCGGTATACCCCTTCGTAGTGACGGATGGCGCGCTCGCGCTGGGCACGATAGTAGTCGCGCTGGCGGCTGTCGCTCTCGCCCCGGATCTGCTGATCCAGCTGGTGGATGCTCCGCTCGGTGCGCTCCAGCTCCTGCTGCAATTCGCCGAGGCGCTGCTCCAGCAGGTACTCCTTGCGGCCGCGCTCGAACTGGGTGAGGAAGCTGGTGTCGTTGGGGCAGACCCCCAGGTATTCGCTCCCTTCCCGTCCCTTGCTGTAGGCCAGCTCGGGGATGCAATAGAGCTCCAGTCCCTTGGCGTAGCCGCGCTGCCACTCCGCCTCATCCACCTTGAGGCCGTACTCCCCGCAGGTCTTCTGATAGTCGCGGGTGGCGCTCCGGGTCTTGCCCTGCTCCCCGTCCTGATAGCCCTGGTTGTACCAGCTCATGGCACGGCACTCCTCCTCCGAGAGGGAACTGCACCCGGCGAGCAGGAAGGGAAGGGTCAACAACAGGATCTTGGGGGACATGAGGGGCTCCGACAGCAAAGGGGTGGGGCATTCTAGAAGAGGAGGCCCGTCCGGGACAAGCACCGGGTGAGGGGGCCGTATCATGATGTTTTTATCAGTATTTTCAAGCCGTTGTAGACGGGCTTCCGGCAGCCTTTTCTTGCCGGGGGAGGCAGGGTAAACTGCGCCTACTTTTAACTGGCATGTAACATAAAAACAATGAAAGTCCTGACCGTCGATTATCGCTCCCCCGATGCGGCCGAGCGCTTCACCGAATCCCTGCGCACCACCGGCTTCGGGGTGCTGACTCACCACCCCATCCCGAAGGAGCTGGTGCAGTCCATCTATGACAACTGGTATCGCTTCTTCATGAGCGAACAGAAGCAGGATTTCCTGTTCAATCGCGAGACCCAGGACGGCTACTTCCCGCCCTCGGTGTCCGAGGTGGCCAAGGGCCACAGCCAGAAGGACATCAAGGAGTACTTCCACATCTATCCCTGGGGCCAGATGCCGGCAGAGCTGAAAGAGCAGGCGATGGATTACTACCGCCTCGCCAACGATCTGGCCGCCGAGCTGCTGGGCTGGGTGGAGCAACACACCCCGGGCGACATCGCCGCCCACTACCGCTGCCCGCTCTCCTCCATGATCGAAGAGAGCCACAAGACCCTGCTGCGGGTGCTGCACTACCCGCCCTTCGACGGCACCGAGGAGCCGGGTGCCATCCGCGCCGCCGCCCATGAAGACATCAACCTGCTGACCATTCTGCCCGCCTCCAACGAGCCGGGCCTGCAGGTGAAAGGTTCAGACGGGGAGTGGATGGACGTGCCCTGCGATTTCGGCACCCTCATCATCAACATCGGTGACATGCTGCAGGAGGCCTCCCGCGGCTACTACCCCTCCACCACCCACAGGGTCATCAACCCGACCGGGGGCAGTGCCGCCAAGTCCCGCATCTCCTTGCCGCTCTTCCTGCACCCCCGTCCGGACGTGGTGCTCTCGGAGCGTCACACCGCCCACAGCTATCTGATGGAGCGGTTGCGGGAGCTGGGGGTCATCTAATCCCGCCAGACCCGGGCAGACAACAAACCGGAGCATACCCGCTCCGGTTTTTATTTTGTGGCACGATTGGTGGGTTATCCGAATTTTATTGGTTAATGATGCTAAAAACTGAGTTTTATATCGGATATACGCCGAGTGATTGCGCGCCCGCGGGCGTACTCTGAGCGCCATTTCGGGCCTCGCTGGCAGGCCCTTCCCGTGGAGTTCTTATGAAGCAGTCCCAATGGTCATCCCGGCTCGGTTACATCCTGGCCGCCGCAGGTTCCGCGGTCGGTCTCGGCGCCATCTGGAAGTTCCCCTATGTCACCGCCGCCAACGGTGGCGGCGCCTTCCTGCTGGTCTTTCTGCTGTTCAGCTTCACCCTGGGGGTGGCGGTGCTGATGGGGGAGACCCTGATCGGCAGCCTGACCCGGCGCGGGGTGGTGGGCGCCTTTGGCGAACTGATGGGCAAGCGCTGGCGCTGGGTCGGTGCCATGGGCTTGCTGTGCAGCCTGCTCATCTTCTGCTTCTACAGCGTGGTGGGCGGCTGGACCCTGGGGTACACGGGCATGGCCCTGGCGGGGGAGCTGCAACAGGGGGACGGAGCGGCACTGACCGCCCGTTTCAACGACTACGTCGGTGATCCGCTCTGGCCGGTGCTGACCCACCTGCTGTTTGCCGGCTTGACCTGGTGGTTCGTGCGGGGCGGCGTGCAACAAGGGGTGGAGCGCACCCTGCGCTGGATGATGCCGGCCCTCTTCATCATGATCCTGCTGCTGGTGGCCTTCGGCCTCACCCTGCCGGGCGCCATGGCCGGGGTGCGTCACTTCCTGATGCCCGATTTCAGCAAGCTCGGCATGTCGGGTGTGCTGGACGCCATGGGGCTGGCCTTTTTCTCCCTCTCCATCGGCCTTGGCATCCACACCACCTATGGCGCCTACCTGCCTTCCAGTGAAGGGGTCGGTCGCTCCAGCCTCTGGGTAGTGCTGCTGGCGAGCGTCATCGCCGTGCTGGCGGGCCTGATGATCTTCCCGGTACTGGCGGCGACCGGTATTGACCCGGCCTCGGGCCCGGGCCTCACCTTCATGACCATGCCGGCGGTGTTCCAGAAACTGCCCTTCGGCCAGGGGCTGGCGGTGGTGTTCTTCTCACTGCTGGTGGTGGCGGCGCTCTCCTCCTCCATCTCCCTGCTGGAGCACTTGCAGTGCTTCCTGTGCGAGAGCCTGGGCTGGTCCCGCCGCGCGGCGTGCAACCTGGTCATTGCCCTGGTGATGGCGGGTGGCATCCCGGTGAGCCTGTCGTTCGGTCCCTGGGCCACCCTGACCCTGTTTGGCAAGAACATCTTCGAGTTGCTGGACTTCATCACCTCCAACCTGATGATGCCCCTGTTCGGGCTGGCCCTGACGCTGCTGCTGGGCTGGCGGCTCGGTCGCCAGGCGCTGCCCGAAGGGCTGGCTCCCCACTGGCGGGCCCTGCTGATGGGCTGCTGGCGCTGGCTGGCTCCCCTGCTCATTGGCGGCATTCTGGTGCGCGGCCTGGTGTAGGGAGGGTTGGTCATCTGTGCCACTCCCCAACCGGGCTGGCCGGGGAGTGGCGTGGCAGGATTGACTCTTTATAAAATTCTGTTTAATGGAAATAAACAGAGTAACGGTCTGTAATTTCGATATTTTGTTTTGATTAAATCTGTTTTTGGTTCTGTTTTAGACTATTTCCTGTCAACTTCTCTTGCCATGGTTTAGGCTGTGGCTCCTTCTTACCGTGCAGGCGTCGCCCTCCCATGTCACCCCTTATCGCTCTCTGTGGCCGATTTAGCCCCTTCCTGGAGAGGTGACCTTGCAGGTGTCGTTTGTCTGACTGTTCATTGCAAAGGTCGCCCTCAGGCGGCCTTTTTTGTTGCGGCACACACCGCGTCTAGCCATGGAGTATCGAACTGATGTTGTCTTGCCCGGAGGTTGTATGAGCCAGGTTCAGTGGTCTTCCCGTATTGGTCATGTGCTGGCGGCCGCCGGCTCGGCGATCGGCCTTGGCGCCATCTGGAAGTTTCCCTATGTGACAGCCACCAACGGGGGCGGTGCCTTCCTGCTGGTGTTCCTGCTCTTCAGCTTCACCCTGGGGGTCGCGGTGCTGGTGGGGGAGACCCTGCTCGGCAGCCGCAGCCAGCGCGGCGTGCTCGGCGCCTTCCACAAGCTGGTGGGGCCGAACTGGCGCTGGATGGGTTACATGGGGATCCTGTGTGGCTTCTTCATCTACAGCTTCTACAGCGTGGTGGGGGGCTGGACCGTCGGCTATGCGGCCCTGGCCGTGGGCGGCGAGCTCAACCTGAGTGAGGCGAGCACCCTCACCGCACTCTTTACCGGTTATGTGAGCGATCCTCTCTGGCCGGCCCTCACCCATCTCGTCTTCGCCGGGCTCACCTGGTGGTTCGTGCAGGGAGGGCTGCAACAGGGGGTGGAGCGGGCGCTGCGCTGGATGATGCCGGCCCTGTTCGTGATGATGCTGCTCCTGGTGGTGACCGGGCTCTCCATGCCGGGGGCCATGGCCGGGGTACGCCAGTTCCTGATGCCCGACTTCTCCCACCTGACGGGGCAGGGGGTGCTCGACGCCCTGGGGCTGGCGTTCTTCTCCCTCTCCATTGGTCTCGGGGTACACACCACCTATGGCGCCTACCTGCCGAGCAGTGACGGGGCGCTGCGCTCCGGGGTCTGGGTGGTCACCCTGGCGAGCTGCATCTCGGTGCTGGCGGGGCTGATGATCTTCCCGGTGCTGGCCTCCACCGGCATCGATCCTGCCGCCGGTCCCGGCCTCACCTTCATGACCATGCCGGCGGTGTTCAACCACCTGCCGTTCGGTCAGGGGCTGGCGGTGATCTTCTTCATGCTGCTGCTGGTGGCGGCGCTCTCCTCCTCCATCTCCATGCTGGAGCACCTGGTGCGCTTCACCACCGAGGAGTGGGGCTGGTCGCGCCGCAATGCCTGCCGGGTACTGACCCTGCTCATCATGGCCTGCGGCATTCCGGTCAGTCTGTCGTTCGGCCCCTGGGCGGACTACACCCTGTTTGGCAAAACCCTGTTCGATCTGCTGGATTACCTCACCTCCAACCTGATGATGCCCCTGTTCGGTCTGGTGCTGACCCTGCTGCTTGGCTGGAAGCTGGGGGACAGTATTGTGCCGGCGGATCTCTCGCCGCTGATGCGTGGCGCGCTGCTCTGGTGCTGGCGGCTGATCGCCCCCCTGCTGATCGCGGGGATCCTGGTGCGGGGCTTGTTGTAACGCACCAGCCAGGGCGGCATGCACCGCCCTGGATGGCTATAGGCCCTGGTGGGGACCGAGGGGCGGCAGTTTGGGGGCCAGGTGGGATCTCACCTGTTGCAGGGTCTCCCGATAGGCGTTCCCATGGTGTTCCAGGAAGGCGGCACTGTGGTTGAGACGCTGCTCCAGCCTGTCCACCAGGCGGGCCACCGCCGGGGCCGCCATGCCGGCGGGCCAGCACTGGGTCAGCAATACCAGCAGTTGCCAGGCATCCCCCGCCTGTGCCGGGAATCGCTCCTGCAGGGTCAGAGCACTCTGCACGGCGAGCTGGAGCTGACCCGTGGTCATGGCCCGTTGCCGCTCCTCGCGCAGCTGGGTCAGCTGCTGCTCCCGCTGCGCCAGTTGCCGCGCCAGATCGTCGACCACCTGCAAAATGAGCCCCTGCAGCAGCGGGGTCTGTGCCACCGGTCCCTGATACTGGCCGAGCTGGGCCAGATAACGCTGGGCATGGTGGGGAAGCCCGCAGAACTGGCTGACGGCCACCCCGAGCAACTGGTTGAGGTGATTGTCCCGCGCCGCCTCCGGCGGGTGCTTGGCCAGCAGCATCAAGGCGTCATCGAATCGATAATCCAGACCCAGCATCAGGGCGCGCAGCAGCCCCTCCTCGTGGGCACGCAGGGTCACGGCCTGCTGACCGAGCTCCTCCAGAGCCTGCTGCAGCCCATGAATTCTGGCCTCTCCCGGTGGATGCCAGAGCACCGCCAGGGTCGCATCCAGCAGGCAGCGTTCGACGGAGTGGCGAAACGTCTGTTTGGGGAAGTAGCGCAGGATGAAATCGGTGGCCTGCGCCAGCACCTGATCTTCATCCCTTCGCAGCAAGGCCAGCAAAATGGCCACCTGGCGCCACTGCGGCTGCCAGGGGCAGTGTTGCAGCAAGCCTGACAAGGTTTCCCAGGCCGGATCCCACAGCGCCTCGTGCAGTTGGCAGGCGAGAACCAGCGCCTGATGGATGACGGGGGGCAGTCGCTCCTGGTTGCGGGCCAGATCCTTGTGGGCACTCTCCACCCGGTTCAGCCCGAGCAGGGCCTGGTTCAGCCCCTGGCGCGGCCACCAGGCATCGTGCTCCGTGGTGCAGATGGCGTAGTGCTGGGCGGCCTGCACCCGTTCCCGGGCTTGCAGCAGCATGTAGCCCTTTACCCTGTCCATCTGTGCTTCCAGCCCCTTGTGGCTGGCGTGCCGGTAAAGCAGATCCTCGCACTGGGCGCAGGCGCTGCGCCACTCCCTGAGCGCCATGGGGGTGGCCAGGGGGCGGGTCACCGTGGTCAGTGTCAACAGCGCTTGCAGGCTGTGCGCCAGCTGCTCCGTGGTGAAGGGCACGGCCAGACGCAGGGCGAAATAGAGGTCGGAGGGGGGGAACTGGCCGGTGTCCTCATCCTGCTCCAGCAGCAGGAGCACGCAGCCGGGCGCGAGCAGGCCCAGGTGGTGTGCTTCATGCAGCAGCCTGACGCCCTCGTGGGCCTGGTGGTGATACTGGCGGCAAAGAATGGCATCGAAGGCGTGCTGGCGCAGCAGGGCGGGCAGGCTTGCTATCTCTTTGCAGTGGAACAGCTCGGTGGGGGGCAGCCCCAGATCACTCAGTCCCTGGGTGAGGGTCGAGCCCATCATGGCATCGTCTTCGATGAGGAGGATCTGCATCTTTGACGCTCCTTCGCCGGTCGGGGGTGGCGAGGTTGGATTCAAAGTTAGCCTCCACTCTCCCGCGAGAGCCAGGGGGGGTCAATACCCCACCTGGGTCAGGGATGGCTCAGTGCCGGCCTCGGGCGGGGCAAAGAAAGCATCACTGAAGGCCAGGCCCCCTGGCCGAGAAGGGGCAGTCCCGCTGGGGGACATGCAGCTCCCCGGCGCCCGCCTCTCCCTGCCAGGCGAGCTCGAGCTGGCCCAGGCGCCCGAGGTGGCGCAGCTCGAACTCGTAGCGCAGGCAGGGGTTGTCGGTGGGCAGCTGTGTCATCCCGGCGGGCAGCCGGTAGTCGTAGCGCAGCAGAGGGCCATCTTGCAGCCGGCTTTGCACGGGCACCAGCCCCTCCGCCGTCGGTGCGGGGGCCTTGAGATAGCGGCGCAGCGCCACCGGGGCGTCGATGGCTTTTTGATAGTGAAGGCCGTTCATGGCTGCCAACTCCTCCTCCAGCCGCGTCAGCTCCCCCTCCAGTCCGCTCAGGGCGGCGCCAAGCTGTTGATGGGCCGGGGAGGCGCAGCCTCCCAGCAGCAGGGTCGCGATGAGCAGGGCGGGACGGACGGCGGACATGAAGGTTCCTCGGGTGCCAGGGTCAATGACTATAGCAGGGGATTGGTGGGCGGCGAGCCCCTCAGCAGCCCGGCGAGGCGCTCCAGCCCTTCGGCGACGCGGGCGTCGGTGGCGGGCTGGCTCAGGCTGAGGCGTACTCCCTGCGGGGCGGCAAACTGGCCGGCGGCGAAGTGTTCTCCGCTGGCGACCCCCACGTCAAGGGCGTTGGCGGCCTCCGCAAACTCCTGGCTGCGCCAGGGCTCGGGCAGCGGCAGCCAGGCGTGCATGGACCCCGCCTGCCAGCGCGCTCCCGGCAGCAGGTGGCGCAGTAGCTCACCCCGGCGCGCCAGGATTTTTCGCTGGTGTTCGATGAGCGGCATGATCTGGCGCTGGCTCACCAGCTTGCAGGCCAGCTCAATGAGCAGCGGACTCACCATCCAGCTCGACAGCCGCATCGCCTGGGCGAAGCCGTTGCGAAGGGCGGGAGGGGACAACACGAAGCCGACCCGCAGGCCGCCGCAGGCGATCTTGGCGAGACTGCCGAGGTAGATGACCCGCTCCGGTGCCAGGTTGACCAGGGGAGGGAGCGCACTTTCGGGCAGCAGGCCGTTGACGTCGTCCTCGACGATCAGCAGATCGTGGCGACGGGCGATGGCGACGATGGCGTCGCGCCGCGCCAGGCTCATGGTGGCCGTGGTGGGGTTTTGCAGGGTGGGGGTGAGGTAGAGCAGCTTGGCCCGGCGGGTACGGCACGCGGCATCCAGCGCCTCTGGCAGCAGTCCCTCCTCATCCATCGCCAGTCCCACCACCTGATTCTTGAGCTGGCGTGCATTGCCCAGCATGCCGGGGTAGCTCAGTCCCTCGCAAAACAGGGTCTCTCCCACGCAGCCGGTGGCCAGCAGGGCCAGCATGATGCCGTGCTGGGCCCCATGGCTGAACAGCAGGCGATCTTCGCTCGCCGTGATGCCCTGCTCGGCGAGCCAGTCGACGAACAGCTGGCGCTGTGCGGGGCGTCCCGCCTCCTTGTCATAGCCGAGCAGGCCGTTGAGATCCCCCTGCGCCAGATCGGTGAGCAGGGGCCTGATGATGGCGCCCCTGTCCAGCTGGACCGGGAGGTTCTGCCACAACTCGATGCGCTGGCTGTCTTCATTGCGGATCACCCATTCGTTGGCGGGATCCGCCGCTCCCCTGACCCAGGTGCCGTGCCCGACCCGGGCCGCCAGCAGGCCCCGTCGCTCCGCCTCGGTGTAGGCGCGGGTGACGGTGCCCACGGTGACCCCCAGCTTATCTGCCAGGGCCCTGTGGGTCGGCAGCCGGGTCTCGGGTGAGAGGATGCCGGTGGAGATGGCCTGCTCGATGGCCTTGACCAGTTTGAGGTAGAGGGGCCCCTCGAAAGGGGTGAGGTCGGGCGTCCAGATTGTCATGGTGACAATAAATCCATTGATCCAAGATTGTCCGCAATATAGCGTGATTATCAGCCTGTACACAACCAACAAGCACACATTGTATCGGTACAATGTGGCGAGAAAGGAGTCTCCCCATGACCATCGAATGGTATGCCACCCTGTTTGGCTTCGCCCTGCTCACCTGCGGCACGCCCGGGCCGAATAACCTGATGTTGACGGCGTCCGGCGCCAACTTCGGCGTGCGGCGCACCCTGCCCCATCTCATCGGGGTGGCGGTGGGCCAGCCTGTGTTGCAACTGGTGCTGGCGCTCGGTTTCTATCCGCTGTTCGAGCGCTGGCCCCTGCTCAAGCTGAGCCTGCAGGTGCTGGGCAGCCTTTACCTGCTGTGGCTGGCGTGGCGCATCGCGGTGGCAGGCGCTCCCGGAGATCCCGCCAGCCGTGCCCGCCCCTTGACCCTGCTTGAAGGGCTGGGCTTCCAGTTCCTCAATCCCAAGGCGTGGATGATGGGGATCTCGGCCATCAGTCTGTTCAGCCTGCCGGGGAGCGACTATTGGCCCAGCATGTGGGGCATCATGAGTGTCTTCCCCATGGCGGGGTTCCCGGTCTGCTTCGCCTGGGTGATGTTTGGCCATCAGCTCAGCCGCTGGATCAACTCGGACAAGGGGTGGCGTCGTCTCAACGGCAGCCTGGGTGCCTTGACCGCCCTGTGCGTGGTGATGCTCTGGTATTAACAGCGTCTTGATTATTCATGCAAAGAAAATGCATTGCTGACCTTGTCGTCAGGGCGTCGGCTCTGCATATTAGGAGGCTTGCCGTATCTGAACGAGGTTGAGATGGATCTGAACTGGTTGCTCCCCCTGGCGGGCTTTGCCCTTATCACCTGTGGCACGCCGGGCCCCAACAACATGCTGCTCACCAGTGCCGGTGCCGCCCAGGGGTTTCGCCGCTCCGTGCCTCTGCTGGTGGGGGTGGTGGGGGGCATCAACCTGATGATCCTGGCCACGGCTCTGGGGCTTGGGGTGGTGTTCGAGCGTCTGCCCCTGCTGCACGATGGCCTCAAGCTGGTGGGGTCGGCCTACCTGCTCTGGCTGGCCTGGAAGGTGGCCAACGCCAGTGGCCCGGCGGAGGGGAACCGGCCGCTCATCCCGGCCCATCAGGGGGCCATGCTGCAACTGCTCAATCCCAAAGCCTGGATGATGGCGCTCTCCGCCATCAGCGGCTTCACCCTGGCGGGGGAGGCTTACTGGCCGTCCGCGGGCTGGGTGCTCGGCATTTTCTTCGTGACCGGCCTCTATACTGGTGCCTTCTGGGTGCTGTTCGGTGCCCAGGTGCGCCGCCTCATCCGCACCGCCACCGGCTGGCGTCGTTTCAATCTGGGCATGGGGCTCGCCACGGCGGCCTGCGTGCTGATGATCTGGGTTTAGGCCTCGGCCTGAGCCTTTACCGGCTGTCTTGTTGGCCCTTCGGGGCCTTTTTTATTGCCGGGGCGGTGCGATCAAACGCGCCCCCTGAGGGATTGCAGCATTGGTTTGCACCATCGGGTTACATAAGGAGATCCCATGAAATGTATCGGTCTGCTGGGTGGCATGAGCTGGGAGTCCACCGTCAGCTATTACCAGGCCCTCAACCGGGGGGTACGCGAGCGGCTCGGCGGTCTGCACTCGGCGCGGGTGCTGCTGAGCAGCGTGGATTTTGCCGGGATAGAGCGGTTGCAGCACGCCGGTGACTGGCCCGCCACCGCCCGTCTGCTGGCGGCCGAGGCCAGGGCCATCCAGGCCGGTGGCGCCGATTTTCTGCTGATCGGGACCAACACCATGCACAAGGTGGCGCCGGAGATCGAGGCCGCCATCGACATTCCCCTGCTCCACATCGCCGATGCCACGGCCCATCGCCTCCAGGCCGACGGGGTGACCCGGGTGGGTTTGCTCGGCACCCGCTTCACCATGGAGCAGGATTTCTACAAGGGGCGGCTCCAGGAGCGCTTCGGGCTGGAGGTGCTGGTGCCTGATGACGTTGCACGGGAGCGGGTGCACCGCATCATCTATGACGAGCTCTGCCTCGGCGATATTCGCGAGTCGTCTCAGGCCGAGTATCTGGCCATCATCGCCGATCTGGCACAGGCCGGTGCCCAGGCGGTGATCCTGGGTTGCACCGAAATCGCCCTGCTGGTGGGGGCGTGCCAGGCCGCCGTGCCTCTCTATGACACCACCGCCATCCACGCCGAAGCCGCGGTGACGCTGGCACTTGCCTGATGTGGTGAGGGGGGCGCCCCTCTCGGCGCCCGCCTGTTTTTTCCTCCTTTCATAACTGTGAGTCAGCCTTCATTTCAGCAGGGCTGAAGCCGTTTTTATTGTCAATCGGCTCACATTTCCTCTTTTTGTCTCTTGAGTACTGGGCGTCAGACGCCTAGTTTTCGATCACTGAATCGATTCAGCTTTCACAAAAACAAGAGACACGAGGATAAATCCATGTTGAAGAAACTCTCCATTGCCGTGCTGCTCGCCCTGGGCGCCACCGCGGGTCACGCCGCCGAATTTCTGCTGACCGACTCCCAGCAAGGGCTGGATGTGGGCGACTGGAAGATCACCAGCGAGAAGCTCGGCATCAAGAGCCCGGTTCCCTTCACCATCGAGAAGAAACGCCTGCACGGCGGCCGCCAGGAAGGGGTGGATCTGCTCATCGTCGACAACGGCGTCATGAAGATCACCCTGGTGCCGACCCGCGGCATGGGGATCAAGGAGGTCAAGGCGGCGGATCTGCGCCTCGGCTGGGATTCACCGGTCAAGGAGGTGGTCAATCCCGCCTTCATCGATCTCGAGAGCCGTGGCGGCCTCGGCTGGCTCGACGGCTTCAACGAGATGCTGGTGCGCTGCGGCTACGAGTGGACGGGTCATCCCGGAGTGGATGACGACGGCCGCCTCAAGAGCCTGCATGGCCGGGTGCAGAACATTCCCGCCTCCGTGGTGAGCGTGACCGTGGACGAAGAGCCGCCCTATGCCATCCACGTGCTGGGCCGGGTGGACGAGCGCACCTTCAAGATGAGCGAACTGGTCACCTGGACCCAGCTGAGCGTGGTGCCCGGTCAGGCGGAATTTGCCCTGCAGGACAAGCTGACCAACCACGCGGACTACGAGAACGAGTACCAGATCATCTATCACGGCAACTTCGGGGCCCCCATTCTGGAGGAGGGAGCCAGGGTGAGCACGCCGGTGAAGCAGATCTCCCCGTTCAATGACTACGCCAAGGCCGGACTCAAGGGCTGGCAAACCTATCTGGGGCCCACCAAGGGTTTCGACGAGATGGTGTTCAACCTGGTGCCCTACAGCGACGCCGACGGCAATACCCTGGCAGTGCTGAACAACCGGGCCGGCAACGCCGGAGTGGCGGTGGGCTACAACACCAGACAGCTGCCGGTGCTGACCCTGTGGAAGAACACCGACACCCGGGCCCAGGGCTATGTGACCGGCATCGAACCCGGTACCAGCTATGCCTACAGCACCAAGTACCAGCGCCCGCTCGGGCTGGTCCCCAAGATCCAGCCGGGGGAGACCAAGACCTTCGATCTGACCTATCGCCTGCTGCAAAATGCCGACGAGGTGAAGCAGGCCCTGGCCCAGGTGGAGAAGATCCAGGGCGGTCGGGCCACCGAGCTGCGCGAGCAACCCCTGGTCAAGCTGCCATAAGGGAGAGACGCCCAGCAAAAAGCCGCTCCATGAGCGGCTTTTTCATATCAGGCCCGTCGATCAGACGTGGCTGTACATGGCTTCTATCTCGCGCTGGTACTTGGCCTCGATGATCTTGCGGCGCAGCTTCATGGTGGGGGTGATCTCCCCGAGCTCCATGGAGAAGGCGCTCGGCAGCAGGGTGAACTTCTTCACCTGCTCGAACTTGGCCAGCTCTTTTTGCAGATCGGCGATGCGGGCCTCGAAGAACTCCATTACCCGGGAGTGGCGCAGCAGCTCGGTCTTGCACTGGTACTGCAGGTTGATGGAGCGGGCGTACTCCTCCAGGGACTCGAAGCAGGGCACGATGAGCGCCGACACGAAGTGGCGGGCATCGGCGACGATGGCAATCTGCTCGATGAAGCGATCCTTGCCGAGGGTCCCCTCGACCAGTTGCGGCGCCACGTACTTGCCGTTGGAGGTCTTCATCAGCTCCTTCAAGCGCTCGGTGAAGTAGATGTTGCCCTCGTCATCCAGCTCGCCTGCATCGCCGGTGCGCAGGAAGCCATCCTCGGTCATCACCTCGGCGGTGGCTTGCGGCTTGTTGTAGTAGCCACGCATCACGGTGGGGGCGCGCACCAGCAGTTCGTTGTTCTCGCCGAGTTTAACCTCGATGCCGTTTAGCGCCGTGCCGATGGAGCCCAGCCTGAACTGGGTGTCTTCATAGCAGCAGACGGTGGCGGTGGTCTCGGTCATGCCGTAGCCGTACTTGAGGTTGAGCCCCATGGCCTGGAAGAAGAGATTCACCTCGTCCGCGAGACGGGCGCCCGCCACCGGCAGGAAGCGGGTGCGACCGCCGAAACGGGCGCGCAGCTTGCGAAACACCAGGCTCTCGGCAAGCCAGAGCTGGCCATAGAGCAGGGGAGAGGCGGACTTGCCCGCCTGACGGGTGGCGACCATCTGCTTGCCCACCCGGGTGGCCCAGCCGAACAGGGCGCGGCGCAGGCGAGGAGCCTGGGCGACCTTGGCCTGGATCATGGCGTAGGCCTTCTCGTAGAGGCGGGGCACGGCGCACATCACGGTGGGCTTCACCTCGCCGATGACATCCATCACCTTCTGCGGGTCGCGAATGTAGACGTTCTCGGCGCCGCAATAGAGCACGTAGTAGCTCCAGGCACGCTCGAACACATGACTCAGCGGCAGCATGCAGAGGGAGACATCCTGCTCGCTGAGGTCGAGGCGAGCGTCATGCATCTCGAAGCAGGCGGCCATGTTGGCGAAATCGAGCATGACCCCCTTGGGTTCGCCCGTGGTGCCCGAGGTGTAGATGAGGGTCAGCAGGTCGTCCATGCGGTAGTGGCGCTCGCGCTCGCGCAGCACCAGCTCGCTGGGTTGGTGGTTGCCGGAGACGAGGAAGGTCTGGAAGTGGCTGGCCGAGGCGCAGCCGCGCAGATCGACGGTGCCGTCCAGGGCGACGATGTGGCTTATCTCGCCGCTGTCGATGAGGTGCAGCGCCTGATCGAACTGGGGCTGCTCCCCCACGAACAGCATCCTGATGCCGGCATCCTTGACGATGTAGCGCAGCTGATCGAGGGTGCTGGTGGGGTAGATGGGCACGCTGACGCCGCGGGCGGCCAGGATGCCGAGGTCGGCCTGGGTCCACTCGGGCATGTTGCGGGCATAGATGCCGACCATCTCGCCGGACTGGTGGCCCGCCCGGATCAGGCCCTGGGCGCAATAATCCATGGCCTGACCCAGGGTTCGCCAGCCGATGGCGCGCCACTGGCCATCCTGCTGGACGCGCAGGGCGGCCTTGTTGCCAAGGCGGGCAATACGCTCACGCATCACTCTAACCAGATGAAACTGCGACATCTCACGCATCCTCAAGTAACAGTTGTGCGCCCGCAGGGGCACCAAAATCGGGGCTGGAGTTTAAACTCTAACATTACAGCTTACAAGTGTGCGCCATTTGTCCTGGATCACAAAGTCGTCAACCAGATGAGAGTGAGGCATGATAGGGGGCAGGGATCGGATTCATTCAGGGAGTTGCACCATGAATATCGGGATCAAGAGCCTGTTCACCGGCGTGTTGCTGCTGTTGGCGGGGGCTGGCGCCCTCTGGTATTTGCTGGGGGGCGCGGGGGAGCAGGATAATCCCTGGCTGAGTGGCGCCGAGGGCTATGAGCAGGCGCAGCGGCTGGCGCTGAGGGAAGGATACCCCTTGCTCTACGTGATCGAGCGCGCCAAGTGCCGACGCTGCAAGGCGCTGAATACCAGGCTGTGGCGTGCCCCCGAGATGCAATCCGCCCTGGCGAAGTTGGTGAAGGTGCGACTCAACCCGGATGCGGGGGATGGCAGCGAGCACATTCTGCGCCGCTTCCCCCAGGTTGCGACGGCCCCTGGCATCTATGTCCAGCGACCGGGTGAGCCGCTTCGCCCCATCAAGATCGCGGTGGATATCGAACAGATCTGGATGCCCGGCGTCACCTATGGTCGCGGCTTCTTCATGCCCCTCTCGGGAGCCGCCTTCGAGGCCGTGCTGAGGGTGACCCTGAGCCTGGAAGACCCCTCCATCGACAACGCGCCCCTGCCCTGAGGGGGGAAGCGAAGCGGGGGAGTCAGGGAGGTCAGAGGGGGGCGCCCGCTGACGGCGGTCTGCTGCGGGTTGTCAGCCGAAGTCGAACAGACGGGACATCAGCACGGCATCCTCCCTCTCCTGCCCGGTGCCGTAGTAGTCGGCGCGGCGGCAATATTCGGCAAACCCCTCGCTCTCGTAGAGGTTGATGGCGGTGCGGTTGCCAGCCCTGACCTCCAGGAACCAGGCCTCGGCCTTGCCGGCCTTGCTGCGGGCCAGGTACTCCCTGAGCAGCGCCCGCCCCAGCCCCTTGCCCTGAAAATCGGGGTGCACGCAGAGATTCATCAGGGAGCTGTCTCCCGCCACCAGATCCGAGATGTAGAAACCGGCCGGTCGTCCGTCCACCAGCATCAGGCCGTTGAGATAGCGCGGCCCGAAGCAGGAGAGCAGGTTGGCCTGGCTCCAGGGCTCCTGGTGGGCGGCCTGCTCGATGGGGTAGATGGCTTCGAAGTCCGATTCGAGCAGGGGGCGAAAGTGGGGCAAGAGGTCAGACATGGTCACTCCGGACGGGATTCAGGCTTGCGATGGACACCATGGCCGTGCCATGGTCGTGAGCATCAAGGGGTGTGGCGCTGCCGGCACTGCTGCCAGAGGGCGCGCTTGTGCGCCCCATCGGGCTTGAGCGGGCAGACCAGTGCATCGGGCCAGCGAGGGTCCGGCGCCGTCAGCCAGAGCAGGGGCGAAGTGGCCCCCGCGGGCAGGGAAGGCATCTCGGACAGCAGGGAGACCTCGTCCGTGCCAAGGCCGAGCCAGCGGCAGATGTCCCCGAGCAGGGAGGGCGCGGGCAGCGTCTCGGCCAGCAGCCAGAGCTTGCCGGTCGGCAGAGGGGCAGTCTCCTGCGGGGCCAGCACCTCGTCGGCGGGTGTGTTTGCCGGCTGTGCGGCGCCGTCGGGGCTGGTGCCTCCCGCCAGGAGTCGGCCTCTTTGCTGCCAGAGGGGGATGCCCATGCGGGCCAGGATGCGCTGGCGCAGCGGGTCCAGCAGGGGATCTTGCATGGCGAAGGCTCACTCTTGATCTGCGTTGGGGTAAATAATGATGCGCAGAGTACACTCTCGCGGGATTTGCTGCACCCCGGACGTGCGCTTTTCGCCCTGTGGCGATGGCAAACGAGCGCCCCCCGGGGGCAGAGATGACAGACAATGAGAGTGGGGCGGGGCCAGAGGCCGGACCCCGTCACCACGAATGACCTATCAGCTTCGGAACTGTGCCTATGCCGCCTTTAGCCCAGAATACTGTTCGTGCCACCCCCATTCATGAGCGCCTGCCACGGCTCCTTTCCGCCCTTGGTGAGGGACTGTATGAGCGCCAGGATGCCCTGCGGCTCGGCCTGCTGGCGGCCCTGAGTGGCGAGAGCGTCTTTCTGCTGGGCCCCCCGGGCATCGCCAAGAGCCTGATCGCGCGGCGCCTCAAGCTGGCGTTTCAGGATGCCCGCCATTTCGAATACCTGATGACCCGTTTCAGTACGCCGGAGGAGGTGTTCGGTCCCCTCTCCATCCAGGCGCTCAAGGAGGATGGCAAGTACCTGCGGTTGACCAGCGGCTACCTGCCGGAGGCCGAGGTGGTCTTCCTCGACGAGATCTGGAAGGCGGGCCCCGCCATCCTCAACACCCTGCTCACCGCCATCAACGAGCGGCAGTTTCGCAACGGCGACAGCCAGCACCCCATTCCCATGCGGCTGCTGGTCACCGCCTCGAACGAGCTGCCTGCCCCGGACAGCGGGCTGGAGGCGCTCTACGACCGCATGCTGGTGCGGGTCTGGATGGACAGGGTGCAGGAGAAATCCAACTTCCAGGCCATGCTGGCGAGCGATGGCCAATCCCATCAGAACCTGACCCCCTCGGTGCAGATTCGGGGGGAAGAGTACGACGCCTGGCAGGATGCCATCGAGCAGGTGCGCCTGCCGGACGCCTGTTTCGAACTCATCTACCAGCTGCGCCAGCAGCTCGACAGCCAGCTCGGGCACGGCTGCTATGTCTCGGATCGGCGCTGGAAGAAGGCGGTGCGGCTCATCAAGGCGAGCGCCTTCTTCAATGGCCGCGACGAGGTGGCTCCCCTGGATCTGCTGCTGTTCAAGGATTGCCTCTGGCACGACGAGGCTTCCCGCACCGCGCTGCTGGAGATGATCGGCGAGTTTTCCCGCCTCTACGGCTACCAGCAACTGGCGCTGACCCGGGAGCTGCTCTCCCTGCGCGAGCAGTTCAAGCAGTTGCAGGGGGCGGTCGCCTTGCGCATCGGCTGCAAGGCGGTCAAGCGCAAGCAGTGGTTCGGCCGCCGCGCCCGCGGCACCGAACTGCCGCTGGCCAACGCCAGGCCGTTCGGCAAGCTGGTGCACTTCCAGCTGCTCACCCCGGCGCCCCTGGATGGCAGCGATCCCGAGCGCCTCACCGCCACCCTCACCTTTGATCGCACCCTGCTCTCTCACTGGCACCCCACCGGGGAGGCGCTGGTGGGTTGGCCCCTCGGCAACCCCAAGGAGGGGCACTACGAGCTGGTGCTGGACGAGCAGTTGCGGCTGCACGTGCTGGATATCCAGCGCCAGCCCGTGCCCCTGATGCTGGTGGAGCGCACCCCCATCCCCGAGGTGGTGATGGCCCCCTGGCTGTCGGCCCTGGACGACCTGACGGGCCAGGTGAACCGGGTGCTGCAAAACCTCAAGGGCCAGCGCAACCTGTTCGACCGTCACCAGCCTCATCTGTTCGTGGGGGACCACTGGCTGCGTCAGGTGGAGGACAGCTTCTTCGTGCTGAGCCGGGACCTGGAGCGGCTGGGGACCGAGCTGCAGCAGTGGCGTGATCGTCTGCCTCTTCTCGATGTACAGGTGTGACGTCGCGCCTGACGTGGGGTTGGTGAAATAAACAGGATAAAAAACATGTTTCGTCAGCATGATATTCCATCAAATCTCAGTGCCCGGGGTGGTCCATGCTAGAGATCGGCATGATGGACCTGGGGCTGCTCATGGGGGAGGGGGAACTGGCGGGGGAGATGGCGCTGCTGCTTGCCTCCACCCCCAAGATCTCCGAGTTCCTCAAGCGCTCGCCCCTGCAGGGGAAGCTGCTCAGAAAGCGAATCCAGACCTGGAGCGAACAGCTTGGGGAGGAGATGCGCCACAAGCCGGTGCCGGTGGCCCTCGAGCGGGAATACCTGCTCTATCAGGCCCACCGGCAACTGCCTCTGCCGGAGCTGGTGGGGCGCCTGCCCGCCCTGCTGGAAGCCCTTGAGCAGCACAGCCCTTTTGCGGGGGATGCCCGCAGCCTGGTGCGCCAGATAGTGGCCCAGCCCACCGAGGGGTTGCGCCAGCTCTTCATCGAGAAGTGGCGTGCCAGCCTGGTGGGCAGCCTGTTGCAGTTGCAGCAGCAGATAGCGGAGGCGGAGCGGGAGAAGCAGCGCCAGGAGATCGAGGATCAACTGCTGGCCAACCGGACCCTGGCCGATGCCCTGGATCCGCACCAGATCTCCGCCGGGGGGCTCTGGGATCTGGCCCAGGGGAGCTGGCACAAGCGCAGCCTGGCGCTGGTGAAGCAGTACGCCCGCATGTTGCAGCAGGAGCCTCTGCTCGCGGAGATCGCCGCCCTGCTTGGGCGCAGCGAGCGGGAGCGGCGCAGCGAGGACAGGACGCTGCCGCCGGTGCCTGTGCACGAGCTGGAGGAGGTGCAAAGTGACGATGTGCCCGACGATCTGGTGGGGGTGCACCCGGCCAGCGATCTGATGCGCCTCCTGCCGAGCGAGGCGGTGATGCTGGCGCTGCCGGAGCTGGAACTGGAGTTCTATCGCCGTTATCTGGAGCGGCGCCTGCTGAGCTACCAGTCGCGGGGCACCCTGCCGCGCCAGCGTCTGATGCTGCGCTCCCCCGAGCAGGGAGGGCAGGAGGTGCAGCCGCGTGGCCCTTTCATCGTCTGCGTCGATACGTCAGGTTCCATGGGGGGCTATCCGGAGGAGTGTGCCAAGGCGCTGTTTCTCGCCCTGCTCAAGGGGGCGATGGAGGAGAAGCGGGGCTGCTATCTGATGCTCTTCTCCACCGAGGTGGCGACTCTGGAGATCACCGCCGACACCGGGCTTGAGAAGGCGGAGCGCTTTCTCTCCATGAGTTTTCACGGGGGGACCGATCTGGTGCCCTGCCTGGAGCAGGCCCTGACCCAGCTTGAACAACCCGCCTTTGCCAAGGCCGACGTGCTGGTGATCTCCGACTTCATCGCCCAGAACCTGCCCCACCCCCTGCTCGAGCGGATGAACCGGCGACGGGCGCAGCAGACACGCTTCCATGCGGTCGCCATGTCCCGTCACGCCAAGGCGGCCATTTTGCGGGTGTTCGACAACAGCTGGCTGCTCGATTGCGGCCTGCGTGGACGCCTGCTGCGGCGCTGGCAGCGCCATTGAGGGTGCTCAGGCTCAGAGAGTGGGCCTGTGGTAGAGCCCCCGTTCGTTGACCTGCTCCTGATCCAGCAGCGGCTGACCGCTTGGCTGGGCAATATAAAAACCCCGCTTGCCGCTGCGCTTGACCCTGTACATGGCCTGATCCGCCCGGGCCAGTGCCGCGCCGAAATCGTCCTGGGGCCGGATGGCCGCAATTCCCATGCTCAGTCCCACCGAGGCGTCCCCGTTGGGCAGCTCGAAGGGGGTGGCGATGGCATCGATGCACTGGCGGGCGAGGTGGCTGGTGCGGGGATCGTCGCACGCCCAGGGCAGCAGCAGCACGAACTCGTCCCCGCCGATGCGTCCCAGCCGTACCTCCTCGCCGCAGCAGTGGCGAAGGCGCTGGGCAAGGGAGACCAGCAGCTCGTCACCTGCCCGGTGGCCCAGGTTGTCGTTCACCAGCTTGAAGTCATCGAGATCGATGAAACAGATGGCCTGGTACTCCCCGGGAAAGTGGCGGTGCAGCGCGGTGCGATTGAACAGGCCGGTGAGGGGATCCCGGTGGGCAAGCTGAGCGAGCTGCTGCTCGTACTCCTTTTCGTGGGTGATGTCGATGTGGGTGCCCATCACCCGGACGGGGTTGCCCTGATCATCCCGCTCCACCACCCGGCCCCGGTCCAGCACCCAGGTGGTCTTGCCATCCTTGGCGATCATGCGGTGCATCGCCTGATAAAACGGGCTCTTGCCCTCCAGATGGTCGAAGAAGGCCTGCAGCACCTGCTCCCTGTCCTCCGGGTGCAGGTGGGCGCGCCAGACGTCGAAGTGGGCCGACAGCTCCTTGGGCTGGTAACCGAGCATGGAGCCCCAGCGCCGGTTGAAGATGATGAGTTTGCCGGTGGGCACATGGTTCTGCCAGATGCACAGGCCGGTGCCATCCATGGCTGCGTCCAGCTTCTCCCGCGCGTCATCCGCGATGCGTTTGAGACGCTCGTTCTCCAGCAACAACCTGTCGTAAGCCTCCCTCAGCTCCTCGTAGGTCATTCCTCATCCCTTCCCCTGTTCGAAAGCATATATAGTCGATGCACTCTCTCCTTCTGTAAAGAAGGGGATAGGGGAGGCTCTCGTTCGATATGAGGAGTTTTCTCACCCTCTGGCGGCTGTGCGCCCAGAGTCTGTGGGGATATGATGACAGCGGTGAGCGCGGCGTCCGGCCAGTGAAGAGGAGAAAATGTCCGCATGAAGATCCTGATGGGAGGTGGTCTGTTGCTGGGGGTTGCCCTGGCCCAGGCGACGCCACTGGCTGGGTACGAGTTGCAACTGGCGTTGCAGCGACTGGAAGAGTCGACGATGCCGGTGCAGGTATTTCGCGAGCGCGTCGCCGCCCTGACTGCCGAACAGGCACACTATCCGATCGAGGTGCAGGGCCGCCTTGCCCGGCTGCAGTGCTGGGCCCAGCCGAGTGAACGGGACGAGGAGTTTCGCCGCGCGGTGGCGTTTGCCGAGCAGGGGCTGGCGCAGGCCCGTGCCCGCAAGGACAGGGTCACCGAGGTGGGGTTGCTCGCCTGCCGCGGGTATCACCGGCAACTACTCGGCAACATGGCCGGGGCCGGGGAGGATTACGACGCCGCCCTGACCCTGGCTCGCCGACTCGGGGATGAGCGTCAGCGTGCCGACATCCTGAGCCTGCGGGGGGAGATGTACTCCTACCAGGGGGAGCTAGCGGAGGGGCTCATGGATCTCATCGATGCCCACCAGCGCTACGAGGCGCTCGGGCTGGAGGCCAAGGGGCGCGAGGTGCTCGCCAATATTGCCAATGCCTATCGCAGGATGGGGCTCTATGAGCGGGCCGAGAGCTACTTCAACGAGCTGGAACACGACTACCGGCAGCTCGGGGTCGAGGAGTACCTGGTGGACATTCACAGCCAGCAGGGGCTCCTCTACATCGACACCGAAGAGTACGACAAGGCGCTGCCCCTGATGGCGGAAGCGGAGCGTTACTATCTGGGGTCAAACCAGGAAGGGGTCCTGGCCTGGAGCCGGATCGAGCTGGCCACCATCCTGCAGAAACAGGGCAAGCCGGACCAGGCCATGACCAAGCTAGATCAGGCGGCAGCCTCCCTTCATCAGGGGGAGGGGGCGGACAGCGTCACCCTGGGCCACTGGCACCTCGTCATGGCCGAGGTCCTCGAGGCCCTGAACCGACCCGGCGAGGCGCTGCGGCACCTGGACGAGGCCGAGCCCATCTTTACCCGGGAGCAGAACCTGCGCTTCCTCGCCCGGGTGCATGAGACACGGGCCCGGGTGCTGGAGCGTCAGGGGCATATCCAGTCGGCCCTCACCAGCCTCAAGACCTATGTCGAGACCCGCCAGGCCCTCGAGCTGAGATTGCGGGAACAGCGCTCCTTGCAGATGCGTTTCGAGTTCGATCTCGCCCGCAAGGAGCTGGAAAACCAGACCCTCAGGTCCCAGCAGCAGTTGCAGGCGGAGAAACTCAAGCAGTTGCAGGAGCGGCGCTACTGGCAATACCTGGTGGTGGCCCTGCTGCTGGTGGTGATGGGTACCCTGGTGGTGCATCAGCGCGGGCGCACCCGCAAGATGCAGCGCCTCGCCATGACGGACGAACTGACCGGCATCCACAACCGGCGCCAGATCCAGGCCAAGGGGCGCAAATGGTTCACCCAGGCCCGGGAGGAGGGCAAACCCCTGTGCGTGCTGCTGCTGGATGTGGATCACTTCAAGAAGGTGAACGACCAGCTGGGCCACCACGTGGGTGACAGGGTGCTCACCGCCGTGGCCCAGTGCATCGAGGAGCAGTTGCGCAGCCTCGACAGGGTGGGGCGCAACGGCGGCGAGGAGTTTCTGGTGCTGCTGCCGGATACCCTCCTGAACGAGGCCGTCGAGGTGGCGGAGCGGATCCGCCTCGCCGTCGCCTGCCTCGAGATTGAGGGGGTGCCTGCGGATCACCCCATCCGCATCAGCATCGGCTGCGCCCAGTACAAACCCGAGGATGACAACCTGGGCGAGCTGGTGCGCCGGGCCGACGAGGCCATGTACGAGGCCAAGCTGGCGGGGCGCAACCGGGTGATGACGGCCCGGTGAGGCCGACCCCGGGCCCCCGTGATAGCGGGCTGGGTATTTTTCACTCGCGCGGGTATAATGCCGCGCAATTTTGCTTTGATCCGGGGCCAGACCCATGTAATGCAACGCGCTTCTCCTGTCTCCACCGGCGGTCACTGACCCGCCCGCGTGGTGTCGTTGTCTGCATGGGCGCCCTGATTCCAAGGTGCTGTCCCGCATTTTTCCCACGGTGGCTCCAGGCCGCCGCTCAATAGAAGAACGTCGAATTATGTCAGCTGAATTTCTGAGTGAAGTCTCCAAGAGACGCACTTTTGCGATCATCTCGCACCCGGATGCGGGTAAAACCACCATTACCGAAAAGGTCCTGCTGTTCGGACAGGCCATTCAGCGCGCCGGTACCGTCAAGGGCCGTGGCTCGGGCCAGCACGCCAAATCCGACTGGATGGAGATGGAGAAGCAGCGCGGTATCTCCATCACCACTTCCGTGATGCAGTTCCCCTACGCCGACTGCCTGGTCAACCTGCTCGATACCCCGGGTCACGAGGACTTCTCCGAAGATACCTACCGTACCCTCACGGCGGTCGACTGCTGCCTGATGGTCATCGACGCCGCCAAGGGTGTTGAAGACCGGACCCGCAAGCTGATGGAAGTGACCCGTCTGCGGGATACCCCCATCCTCACCTTCATGAACAAGCTGGACCGCGAAGTGCGCGATCCGATGGAGGTCATGGACGAGGTGGAGCGCGAGCTCAACATCATGTGCGCCCCCATCACCTGGCCCATCGGCTGTGGCAAGTCCTTCAAGGGTGTCTATCACCTCTACAAGGACGAGACCTACCTCTATCAGAGCGGTCAGGGCCACACCATCCAGGAGAAGCGGGTGGTCAAGGGGTTGAACAACCCCGAGCTGGATGCCGCCATCGGCGACGATCTGGCGGCCCAGCTGCGTGGCGAGCTGGAGCTGGTGCAGGGCGCCTCTCCCGAGTTCGATCACGATGCCTTCATCGCCGGCGAGATGACCCCGGTCTTCTTCGGGACCGCCCTTGGCAACTTCGGTGTCGACCACATGCTGGACGGCCTGACCGACTGGGCGCCAGCCCCCATGCCGCGCAAGGCCGAGAGCCGCGAAGTGGTAGCCACCGAGGAGAAGTTCTCCGGCTTCGTGTTCAAGATCCAGGCGAACATGGACCCGAAACACCGCGACCGTATCGCCTTTATGCGCATCGTGTCAGGTACTTACAGCAAGGGCATGAAGATGCGCCACGTGCGCATCGGCAAGGACGTGAACATCTCCGACGCCGTCACCTTCATGGCCGGTGACCGTGAACAGGCGGTCGAGGCCTGTGCCGGCGACATCATCGGTCTGCACAACCACGGCACCATCCAGATCGGCGACACCTTCACCCAGGGTGAAGATCTCAAGTTCACCGGTATCCCGAACTTCGCGCCGGAACTGTTCCGCCGTATCCGCCTGCGTGACCCCCTCAAGCAGAAGCAACTGCTCAAGGGGTTGGTGCAGCT
Source organism: Aeromonas sp. R6-1 (assembly GCF_040908165.1). Lineage (NCBI taxonomy): Bacteria > Pseudomonadati > Pseudomonadota > Gammaproteobacteria > Aeromonadales > Aeromonadaceae > Aeromonas > Aeromonas sp. R6-1. Next base: position 35,705 of record NZ_JBFODF010000023.1, on the reverse strand, counting down.
CTCCGAAGAGGGGGCGGTGCAGGTGTTCCGTCCGCTCATCAGCAACGATCTCATCGTCGGTGCGGTCGGTGTGCTGCAGTTCGACGTGGTGGTCTCGCGCCTCAAGAGCGAGTACAACGTCGAGGCCATCTACGAGGCGGTCAACGTCGCCACCGCCCGCTGGGTGGAAGGGACCGACGTCAAGAAGTTCGAGGAGTTCAAGCGCAAGAACGAGGTCAACCTGGCCCTTGATGGGGGTGACAACCTCACCTACATCGCGCCGACCATGGTCAACCTGCGCCTGGCCCAGGAGCGTCACCCGGACGTTCACTTCCGCCAGACCCGCGAACACTGATCACCCCGCCCGCGCCCAGCGGGTGGCTGATGACCAGAGAGACCCCGCTTCGGCGGGGTTTTTTTGTTATGAGGCGTTTCATTGGAAGGGGCGGCGATCCCCATCCGGGGCTTGATTGGTGAATAAAAATCAAGGATAAGTGATTTAAATTTCATGCATGGAGAGAGACATGTCCGTCACCCAACCCGTAGAGGCGCAGTTTGCCGCCTACAATGCCCACGACCTCGATGCCTTCGTGGCCTGCTTTGCCCCGGATTTCAAAGGCTATCGCATGCCGACCGAGACGCCGAGCACAGTCGGCAAGGGGGCGCTGCGGGCCTTCTATGCGCAGCACAGATTCAACAACCCGCTGCTCAAGGCCGAGCTGCTGTCACGCACCGTCTTGGGCAACAAGGTGTTCGATCACGAGCTGATCCACGGCCTCTCCCCCGAGCCCATCGAGAGCGTGGCGGTGTTCGAGGTGAAGGAGGGTCTTATCCAGACCGCCTGGTTCTATTTCCCCTCTTAAACCCGACACTGTATTTGCCATACGGCCCCATCCTATTGCACCGCTGTGCAGGGAAGGGTGACAAGGAGATGCCATGCAGATATTCCAGGCCACGTTGGCCCACATTGAAGAAACCAGCCGTCTGTTTGATGCCTATCGGCAGTTTTATGGGCAAGCGCCGGACAGAGATGAGGCAACCCGATTCATCGGAGAACGCCTTCAGGGGGCGGATTCAGTTATCTTTCTGGCACGCAACGAGGCGGGAGAGTGGGCAGGCTTTGTCCAGTTGTATCCGGCATTCTCTTCCGTCGCGATGAAGAGGATGTGGTACCTCAATGATCTTTATGTCGTCGAGTCAGCTCGCCAGCAGGGTGTGGCAAGAGCGCTGCTGAAACGGGTGGCCAGCTTTGCCAGGGAGACAGATGCCCTGACCGTCAAACTGGCGACGGCTGTCTCCAATCAACCTGCAAAATTACTTTATGAATCAGAGGGGTATCAAAAGGTAATCGCCTTTGATCACTATACCCAGCGGGTTGGAGCCTGACAGGCGTTATGTGTCACTGTCCATGAGATGGATGGCAATCGCTCTTCTGGGGAGGCGCGGTGTCAGCTTGGGGCCGTGATACGGGGTAAACGGGCTCGCGGGGTATCGACAGATTGCCTGTCCGGCCCCCTTCTATCCTTGCGGGAGAAGGGGGGGGAGGGGGGAATTGGCGCTTCTGGCTAGAAAGTACGCAGCAATCTGGCGGGGTTGCCGGCATAGGTGCCAGGGACAGTGATGTCCCGGGTCACCACTGCGCCGGCACCGATGACGGCTCCCTGGCATATCCGTACCGGCAAAATGGTGGCGTTTGAACCGATGGATACCCCATCCCCGATGTGGGTTCGGCCCCAACTGGCGGGATCCGGGTCGGGGGCGCCGCTTTGAAAGAGGTCATTGGCAAACATGACGCCGTGACCGATAAAACAGCGCTCACCTATGGTCACATGCTCACAGATAAAGCTGTGGGACTGGATGCGGGTTGCGCGACCTATGGAGACGTTCGACTGTATCTCCACGAAGGGGCCGACAAAGACATCGTCAGCCAGGGTACAGCCGTAGAGATTGACAGGCTCAACCAGCTTCACCCTTTCACCGAAGCTGACATCTCGTATGCCGACAGAGAGTCGGGTTGGTTCACTCATCTCCCCTCCTTCCCGTCGAGCGCCAGTACCATGCAGATCTCGCAGGCGTCGTGGCCCGTGCAGCCAAGGGGCCCCGGCAGGTGTTCGAAGCCCAGGGATTCATAGAGGGCGGTGGCTTCCCGCAGCACGGCGGTGGTCTCCAGATAGCAGCGCTGGTAACCCAGGGCGCGAGCCTCGGCCAGCGCCTGCAACACCAGCCGCCGTCCCAGCCCCAGCCCTCGCAGGGCGGGCAGGAAGTACATCTTCTGCAGCTCGCACACATCCGGTGCCCCCGCCAGCGGCGCTATGCCGCCCCCGCCAAGAATTGTGCCGTCCGGTCCCTCAATCACCCAGTAGCGGCTGCGCTCCCCCTGATAGGTCTCGTGGAGAAAATCGAGGTTGGGATCCGCCACCCCGTACCCCTTGTCGGCGGTGAGGCCGTATTCGGCGGAGACGGCGCGCACCACGGCGGCGATCCGGGGATTGTCGGCCGGGGTGATGGGGCGGATGACGAACCCCTGCTGGCGGCGGGCGCGGGAGAGGGCGCTGCGATAGAGCCGCATGCCCTCCCAGATCTGCTCGCACTCGGCGGGGGAGAGCTGGGCCAGGGCCCCCGCCATGGTCTCGTCCATCTGCCGGTGCAGCTCCTCAAGCTGTGCCTTGCCCGGCTCGGTGAGGCTCGCCTCCTTGCTGCGCCCGTCCGAGGGGTGGGGTTGCCAGGCGATAAGCTCCCGCTCGGCGAGGCGGGCCAGGGGGCGGCTGGCGTTGGACTTGTCGATGCGAAGGCGCTCGGCAAGCTGCTGGTTGGTGGCGGGACCGTTCTCCAGCTCGATGAGCAGGTGGGCCTCCAGGGGGCTCAGGGCCAGCGAGCCGCACTGCTGGGAGAGCATGCCGAGTTCGCGTACCAGTTCCCTCGACAGGGCGCGCAGGGGGCGGGGATCCATGGGGTTGTCTCCTAGTGATGGTATTTGGTTGTTATGCGCAACCAATACCATCTTTTGGTTGTTGATGACAACTATTTGCGTGAAAAAGGGCGAAAGGCAGGCAGAAAAAAGGGCCCGGGAGAGGGCCCAAACATTGGAAACCCGCGCGGGGGCGCGGATCCCATCCTTGGTCAGGCAAGGCGCCGGCGAGGGTTAGACCAGTTCCGCCAGCATGGTGTCGGCATAGGGGGTCAGCGCCTCTCCCTGCTTCACCTTGGCGAGGTAGTCCGGGTTGGCGATGAGGGGGCGACCGATGGCGACGAGGTCGAAGCGGTCCGCCTCGATGGCCTCGAGCGCGGTCTCGGCGCTGTAGTTGCCCACCCCCACCAGGTGGCCGTCGTAGCGGGCACGCAGGTAGTCGGAGGCGCGACCGTCCAGGTAGTCGAAGGTGAGGCTGTCATCGAAGATACCCAGGTGCAGATAGGCCAGAGTGCGCTGGTTCAGCTCGGCCAGCAGGTGGTCGAACACGGCGCGATCCCGGGCATCCCCTTCCAGGTGCACATAGGCGCCGGGGGAGAGACGAAGTCCGGTGCGATCCCCGCCAATGCGGGCGGCGATGGCATCCACCACCTCGAGGGCGAAGCGGCTCATGTTCTCGGGGCTGCCGCCGTAGTTGTCGGTGCGCAGGTTGCTGGCGTGGTGCAGGAACTGATCGATGAGGTAGCCGTTGGCACCGTGGATCTCCACCCCGTCAAAGCCCGCCTCGATGGCGTTGGCGGCGGCCTGGGCGTAATCCTCGACCAGCTGGGCGATTTCGCTCCCGGTCAGGGCGCGGGGCACCTGATAGACCAGCTCGCGCATGCGCGGCACCGTGCCCTCATGGGCGACGGCGGAGGGGGCCAGCACTTCGGCGTGGTGGAAGAAGGGGTGGGAGAGACGGCCCACGTGCCACAGCTGGGCGAAGATCTTGCCACCGTTGGCATGCACGGCGCTGGTCACTTTCTTCCAGCCGGCGATCTGTTCGGCGCTGTAGAGCCCCGGGGTATTGGGGTAGCCCTGCCCGTCCGGACGGATGATGGTGGCTTCGGAGATGATGAGGCCGATGTCGGCGCGGCGGCCGTAGTAGGCGGCCATCTGTTCGGTGGGCACCAGACCCGGGCCAGCCATGCAGCGGGTGAGGGGGGCCATCATGAAACGGTTCGCGAGGGTGAGGGTGTCGTTGAGGCGATAGGGCTGAAACAGGGTATTCATGATCGTCTGTCCTGAGGGAGTGATTCTTGAACGGGCATTCAAGACGTTTTTTGGTTTGTGTGCAAGTATTTTTTGAGCAAGCATTCAACATGGATTGACGGGGGAGGCTGGGGTAAACTTGCCGCCCTGTTTTTTCCGTCCCGCGGGACCTTGCCACCGGAGACCCCATGCGCAGCGCCGAATACGATCGGGATGCCGTCTTGCGAAACGCCATGGAAGCCTTTCGCGCCAAAGGCTATGCCAAGACCACCATGCAGGAGCTGGTGGCCGCAACCGGCCTGCACCCGGGCAGCCTCTATGCCGCCTTTGGCAACAAACGCGGCCTGCTGCTGGCGGCGGTCGATCACTATGTGGCAGAGAAGGGGGCCCTGCGCCGTCGCTGCCTGGCACAGCCCAGCCCGCTGGCGGGGCTGCACGCCTTCCTCGAGCAGGTGGTGGACGATGCCCTGCAGGGCTCCTGCCTGCTGACCCGCACCCTGATGGAGCTGGCGGAGCAGGACGAGGAGCTGCACCTTCGCTTCAAGGCCATCTACGGCGAGCTGGAACAGGATCTGGCCGGGCAGCTGGCCCTGGCAAAGGCGCAGGGAGAGCTGGCAAAAGAGGGGGACATCCCCACCCTGACCGCCTTCTTGCAGGTCCATATCCAGGGACTGGTCACCTTCGCCCAGTGTCACCCCGACCGCCCTCTGCTGACCGGTGTCGTTGCCCGGATGATGAGCGCCCTGCGGACGTGATGGCGAGGATGGAAACAACAAAGGCTCCCGCGGGAGCCTTTGTTGTTGCTGGGAATGCCCCTCGCAGCAGGGATTTTGCCCCCTTCTCCCGCTCATTTACAAAAGAATGGGAGAAGAGTTGGGGATGAGGGGGAGGAACTGCCAGTCGCAGCCGCTTAGCCCGGATTCACCAGATCCTTCATCAACGCCTTCAACCAGATCAACGCCGGTTGCTGGGCGTGGACCGGGTGCCAGACGCAGTTGAGGTGATAGTCCGGCACGTCGTCGGGCAGGGGCAGGCTTTTCAGCGGCCAGTGGCTGGCGAGCAGCTCCGCCACCATGCTGGGCAGCACCAGCAGGTGATCGCTCTGGCTCACGATGGCGGCGGCGGACATATAGCTCTGGCTGTTGACCGAGATGGTGCGGCTATGGCCCAGGCTCTGCAAATAGCGGTCGAGGCTCGCCTCCGAGGTGCCGAGCGGCGAGTGGAACACATGGGGCATCTCGATTAGCTGCTCGAGGGTGATGCGCTCCTCCTCCAGCTCCAGGGTGGCGCGTACCAGCCCGGCCAGGGGTTCGGTGAGCCAGGTCTCCTTGCCCAGATACCCCGGCACCTGCATGTACTCGTCAAACCCCAGCACGAGATCTATCTCGCCGCTCGCCAGCTCGGCTTCCGGCAGGGTATCGCGCAGGATGCGGATCTCGATGGTGACGCCCGGCGCCAGCTTTCTGAGGCGCTGGATAAGGGGCGGGATCAGCACGCACTCCACGTAATCCGTGGTGCAGAGCACGAAGCGGCGCTTCGACTGACGCGGCGCGAACTCGTCCTCCTCCCAGAGTTGCTGCTCCAGCAGCCGCAGCGCCTGCTGCACCCCCAGATGCAGGCGCTGGGCCCGGGGAGTCGGCAACATCCCCTGGGGCGTGCGCACCAGCAGGGGGTCGCCGAGAAAGGCCCGCAACCGGCCGAGGGAGTGGCTCATGGCGGGCTGGCTGATAAAGAGCGATTCGGCGGCGCGGGTCACGCTCCCTTGCGTCATCAGAGCGTCAAAGGCGAGCAGCAGATTGAGGTCGAGCTGGTGCAGTTTCATGGGGGGATTATTCGCCGTGTTTATGGGACAATTAATCCTATTCATTTGATGGATGGGCGCGCAACTTCTTACACTGCGACCCACTCTTATTTTTTCAGGGTTCCCAGGCAAATCGGGAGCCTCAATCCATGCAAGGAGCCTTGCGATGAGCATCAAGACCATGAATTCCACGCCGGCCGCCGACGGCTTCACCATGCCCGCCGAGTGGGCTCACCAGCAGGCCGTCTGGATGATCTGGCCGTTCCGCCCGGACAACTGGCGGGAAGCCGGTCGCTTCGCCCAGGCCACCTTCGCCAAGGTGGCCGATGCCATCGGTGGCGCGACGCCGGTCTTTATGGGGGTGCCGGCCCAGTTTATGGAGCAGGCCCGTGGCGTCATGCCCGCCCACGTTACCCTGGTCGAGATGGCCAGCGATGACTGCTGGGCCCGCGACACTGGCCCCACCATCGTCACCAACGCCGCCGGCGAGTGCCGTGGGGTGGACTGGGGCTTCAACGCCTGGGGCGGTCACAAGGGGGGTCTCTACTACCCGTGGAACCAGGATGAAGAGGTCGCTGCCCGGATGCTGGAACAGCACGGCATGGATCGTTACGACGCGCCGCTCATTCTGGAAGGGGGCTCCATCCATGTGGATGGCGAAGGCACCTGCCTGACCACCGCCGAGTGCCTGCTCAACGAAAACCGCAACCCGCACCTGACCAAAGCGCAGATCGAAGCTTACTTACGCGACTATCTGGGTGTGAAGAGCGTTATCTGGCTGGACGAAGGGGTCTACATGGACGAGACCGACGGCCACATCGACAACATGTGCTGCTTCGTGCGTCCGGGTGAAGTGGCCCTGCACTGGACCGACGACCAGAACGATCCCCAGTACGCCCGCTCCCTGGCCGCCCTCCAGGTGCTGGAAGCGGCGGTGGACGCCAAGGGTCGCAAGCTGAAAGTGTGGAAGCTGCCCCAGCCGGGCCCGCTGTTCTGCACTGAAGAGGAGTCAGCCGGCGTCGAGAGCGGCAGCGGTGTGCCGCGCGAGGCAGAAGGCCGTCTGGCCGGTTCCTACGTGAACTTCCTCATCACCAACGATCGCATCGTCTACCCGCTGCTGGATGCCGCCACCGACGGCGAAGCCCAGCGGATTCTGGAAGAGATCTTCCCGGAGCATAAGGTCGTCGGCGTGCCGGCCCGGGAGATCCTGCTGGGGGGTGGCAATATCCACTGCATTACCCAACAGATCCCGTCTGGCAAATAAGCTGGTCGAAGAGTGTAGAAATTCAAAACCCCACGCCGTGGGGTTTTATCTCTTGATAATGTGATGGTCGCAGGCGCCGATGCGGCGATCATCATGACAAACAGTCACCCTTTTACAGGAGATCCCCATGATCGAAGTGACCGAGGTTTCCATTGCCGAGCTGCGTGCTGCGCTCGAATCAGGCCGCACCACCGCGGTCGAACTGGTCGAGGCCTATCAGGCCCGGATCGCCGCCTATGACGGCCCCGAGACACAAACCCGCCTCAATGCCGTCGTGGTGCCCAACCCCGATGCCCTGAAAGAGGCCGAGGCTTCCGATGCCCGCCGCGCCCGTGGGGAAACCCTGGGGCCGCTCGACGGCATCCCCTACACCGCCAAAGACAGCTATCTGGTCAAGGGGCTGACCGCCGCCTCCGGCAGCCCGGCCTTCAAGGATCTGGTGGCCCAGCGCGACGCCTTTACCGTTGAGCGCCTGCGCGCCGCCGGTGCCATCTGCCTTGGCAAGACCAATATGCCGCCGATGGCCAATGGCGGCATGCAGCGCGGCGTCTATGGCCGCGCCGAGAGCCCCTACAACGCCGACTACCTGACCGCGCCCTTTGCCTCCGGCTCCTCCAACGGGGCCGGTACCGCCACCGCCGCCAGCTTCTCCGCCTTTGGTCTGGCGGAAGAGACCTGGTCGAGCGGCCGGGGCCCTGCCTCCAACAACGGTCTGTGCGCCTATACCCCGTCCCGTGGCGTCATCTCGGTGCGCGGCAACTGGCCCCTGACCCCGACCATGGATGTCGTCGTGCCCTATGCCCGCACCATGGCCGATCTGCTGGAAGTGCTGGATGTGGTGGTCGCCGACGATGCCGATACCCGTGGCGATCTGTGGCGCATGCAGCCCTGGGTGCAACTGCCCAAGGCCTCCGAAGTGCGTCCGGCTTCCTATCTGGAGCTGGCTGCCAAGGCCGATGCCCTCAAGGGCAAGCGCCTCGGCGTGCCGCGCATGTTTATCAACAAGGATGAACTGGCCGGCACCAGCGACAATCCCGGCATCGGCGGCCCGACCGGTCAGCGCATCCATACCCGTCCGTCCGTGATTGCCCTCTGGGAAGAGGCGCGCAAGGCGCTGGAAGCTGCTGGCGCCGAAGTCATCGAAGTGGACTTCCCGCTGGTCTCCAACTGCGAAGGGGACCGACCCGGCGCGCCGACCGTGTTCAATCGCGGTATCGTGAGCCCGGAGTTTCTCAACGACGAGCTGTGGGAGCTATCCGGCTGGGCGTTCGACGACTTCCTGCGCGCCAACGGCGATCCCAAGTTGAACAAGCTGGCCGATGTCGATGGGCCGAAGATCTTCCCCCACGATCCGGGCACCCTGCCAAACCGCGAGGGGGATCTGGCGGCGGGCATGGACGAGTACGTCAACATGGCCAAGCGCGGCATCAAGCGTTTCGACGAGATTGCCTCGGTGCCGGACGGCCTGCGCGGTCTGGAGCAGACCCGCAAGCTGGACCTGGAAGAGTGGATGGACGGGCTCAAGCTCGACGCCGTGCTGTTCCCGACCGTGGCCGACGTCGCCCCGGCTGACGCAGACGTGAATCCGGCCTCCGCCGACATCGCCTGGAGCAACGGCATCTGGGTGGCCAACGGCAACCTCGCCATTCGCCACCTCGGCGTGCCGACCGTCACCGTCCCCATGGGCGTGATGGCCGATATCGGCATGCCGGTTGGCCTGACCTTCGCCGGTCGCGCCTATGACGACAACAACCTGCTGCGCGTCGCCTCGGCCTTCGAGTCCACCGGCAGCAAGCGCCAGGTGCCGCCCCGCACGCCGCCGTTGGGGTGATTGGTGTCAGGAATTAAATATCACTAGTTTTTTCAGATAATAGCAAAAAAGCCACTCATCACATGGGTGGCTTTTACATATATTGTATTTGTTTTTGGTTATATGTGGAGGCATTGTTTTTATGGATACAGCTCATGAGAAGGATCCATCCACACAGCATAGAAAACATTATCTATAAAAAAGCCATGTATACGGCCATATTCATTTGCGCTGAATTGGAATTGATATGGTGTAACTGATTGCAGTTGTTCATTAAGATGGGAGAAACCTTTCTTTTCACTCGTTGTAGACCAATCAATTTTATGTGCTCTAAGAGATGTTCCTCCAGATTGTCTTAAATCACTAGCTTTTTGCTGTGATACATCTTTGAGTCTAGATAATATTTTAAAAATGTAATCTCCATCTTTAGCTTTGACACAAAATTTACCTTGAGGATGGTCTAGCTGTAAGTGCTTGAATGAGAAGATCATTGCGCCCGCTTCATTTGTTATTGAAGTCGCAGGCTTTACATTGGAAGCAGTTACGGCAGGAAGTTTTTTGGCTCTTGGTTGTTTTTTGCTCAAGAACTATTCCTCCTCAGCTACCTTATTATAAAAATCTAACATAATATTCTTTTTAATGATTTTTTCGCATGCTTCATCTGGTGCGCAATTCCCTCGAGCTTCAATCCAGGGGTATTCATTGTGAGTCATTTGTTCTAGCTCATAGCCACTGAATTTACCAAACACCTGATAAATTTCAGTCAGATGTTCTTTTTGCTCAGAAGTTAATTCAGGGAGTTCTATATCTTCAAGAATTGGGTTCCAACGGTACTCTTTAAATCTTTGGTAGAGTGAGCGCACGACTGGACCATGAATCCATGCTTCAAAGTCTTCTTCAATCAATGGTTCATTATTGTTTACAAGAAACCACGCATCTGCATAGTAAACCATTTTTTGTAACTTTAATTGGCTAATAAAATCACCATGTTCTCTCGCAAACGCCAGAAAAAAGTCAGCTACTTTATGTGCACTAATCATATTCCCCCCCATTTCTCTATTACGGAGTAGTGTGCCTGATTATAGATGTCATTTCACCTATTACATTATACGGATAGGACCGCTATCTGTGTTGCAGGTTCGAATAGCGAAGCGTATTCGGACGTTCGCGAACAGGAGGTCGCTGCTGATTGCTCCGGACTTTTCCCTGACTTCCCCCAGATTTCACCTTCTCTTCACACAATCCCATTTTCCCTTCACAAATCCCTTATATCTTCTGCCCACTGATAAATGGGCCTGCTTGCCACAGAGTGGCGAGGGGCAGGTAGAGAGGGGAGCAAGACGATGAAATCCTGGATCAAATACGGGCTGGCAGGGGCCTTGATACTGGTGGCGAGCTTCTGGGGTGGCAGCGTGCGGGCGGCGCAGATGCCCCTTGGCCTGGATGGCGCCTTGCCGGGGCAGATAGTCGCCCAGGCTGCGGCTCTCCCGAGTGGCACGTATTTCTTGTCTCTGGGGGGTCAACCATCGCTTGCTGCCGGGCGCAGCACTTCAGGGCATGGATAGCGGCCTTTAATCCAGACCATGGCGGTGACTGCGCGGCATATTGCTTATCTACACAGGCCGGTTGGTGCGCGGCGCAGTGGGTATCACGCCAGTCCGGGTGGCCTACCGCGTCTGATATTGGGCATCCAGCCAGGCGATGGCCTCTTGGGGGTCGTTGAATGCCCGGATATGGTCCGGGTGGGTGAGGGAGAGGCAGGAGAGGGCGATGTGATGGAGCACCTTGGCCGAATAGAGGGAGGCGATGGCCACCAGATTCTTCTGGGTCAGCCACTGATAGGTTTCCTGCAGATGGGGCAGGGCAGATAGCACCACCCCCTGATGCTGACGATGGTCCACCAGGGCGCAGAAACGCTTACCATCGAGACTGTTTACCACGCGCTTAATCTCCGTAATCCACGTCAGCATACCCTCTTCATTGAAAGGGCCGATCAGCTCGCAGGTGACCAGGTGTTCCTGCACATTGAAGATGAACTCACCGTGCTTTTTATCAAAGGACATACAACATTCTTATCCATGACCAGGGGCGGCAAGATGATGCTTATTCATTGCGTATGCATCAATACCCGAATGAGGGCTTGCTCGTGGCAGCTGTACTGCTGCGTTGACACCAGGAGATAAAGTGCTGGCCCGTGATGGCGATACGAGAACAACAGGTGGCGCCAGCGTGTTGCATCCGGATGCCGGGTAGTCCGGTCTGCACCCGGGGTGGCAATGCTCCTGCTTGCCCGGGCCCTTATCCCGGGGTGTCTTGTCCGGAAGGGGGGACGGCCTTGGTCAGGGCGTCGATGGCATTGGGGACGAATCGCTCGGAAAAACCGGCGATAAAGGCCCAGATGACGGCTTTGGCGGCATCCAGATTGGTTGCAGGAGAGGACAGGGTCAGCAGAGTCTGCAAGGAGACATAGGGGTGCTCCATGTGTTTGAACTTGGGAAACAGGTCCCCCTGGAGCAGGCTGCTGGCAAAGAGCCCGTAGGCGATAAAACCGAGAATGCCGGAAAAGAGCAGGGAGACATAAAACTGCGTCACGATCACCCGGGGTTGGCTGATGTGGGTAATGGCACCGCTGTCGTGCAGCCTGGCGAGACGGTAATAGTTGTTGATGACGGCCCCCACCGATCCGGCGAAGAAGATGGCGGTCATGATGTTGGAAATGAGCGGGATGGTTTGCAGCAGCAGTATCAGGGCAAGGCCTCCGAAGGAGATGAGGCCGCTGATGGCCAGGTGTTTGTAGTAGCGATCCATGGGTAGCTCCACATTGGGCAAGAGACCCTGTTGAGGATAGTCAGCCCATGGCGAAAATGACCCGAAAAGGCCGGTGCAGCGGTGCCCGGCCTTTGTCTGCTCTGTGAAGGCGAAACCCCGGCATAGGTGGGTGTGTCACCGGGGTTCTTGATGGAGCGCTTCGCCGGATCAGCCGGCCAGCGGTAGATAGACATGTTGGTAGGCCAGGGCGATGGCGCTGTAGAGCAGCAGGGCGGCCATCAGCAGGTTGAAGTACCTGAACCAGCGAGGATGTTGAAGATGACGTCCGATGAGACTGCCCGCCATCGAGTAGCTGCCGGGGGCGCCGGCGGCCAGCAGGCCGAGCAGCAGGGACCAGGGCAGCAGGCTCCAGCCGTGGATCTGGGCTGCCGGGAACTGGATGCTGGTGATGGGCAGGGTGGCGATCATGGCCTTGGGGTTGAGCAACTGGATGACGAAGCCGCTGCGCACCCCCAGAGGGCGGGCAGGCGCCTCGTTGGCACCGAGCTCGCCGCTGTCGCTGGCGATCTTGATGGCGAGATAGGCGATATAGAGGCACCCCACCAGGCTGACATAGATCAGGGTATCTTCCCGCACCAGGCGGGTGCCCGCCCAGCCAAAGAGCAGCAGGAGCACGAACATCGCCAAGCCGACCCCGAGGAAGAAGCCAAGGGAGGCGCGGGTGCGGCCACCCAGGCCTGCATTGAGGCCGATGAGGTTGACGGGGCCAGGGGTATACATGATGCCGATGGCATAGGCGAGAAGTTCAATCATGGGGTGTTCCTTGGGCTCAGCGGATCAGGCTGGCGCTGTATTGGGTGGGGGTCATGCCATAGATGCGCTTGAAGCGACGGTTGAGGTGACTGAGATCGGTGAAACCGAAGCGGTACACCAGATCCTGCGCTGACTCTCCGGCGGCCAAGGCGCGCCGGGCGGCATTGATGCGGCAGTTGATCACGTATTGATGGGGTGTGATGCCAAGCTGTTGGCGAAACAGCCGCAGGAAGTGGTACTTGGAGATGTTGGCCGCCGCGCTGATGTCGGCCAGGGAGATATCCTGCTGAAAGTGGGCGTGGATAAAGTCCCTGGCCTGCAACAGGAGGCGATCGATGCGACTCACCCGGCCATTGGGCTCAAAACGTCCCGCCTGCTGCATCACCCGGGTGGCGAGGCGATAGAGGGCAAACTCCTGCTCTATGCTGTCGGCCTGGCCGCGCACCGCCTGGGCCAGCTCGAGGATGCAGGCGCTCAGCGCCTCATCGCGCACCAGGGGCTTCAACAATCGGTAGGTCCCCATTGCCCGCTCGCCCGCAGCATCGGCAAACAGCGGGGTGAGTTCGTGGGGCGGAATGTAGAGCATGGTGTAGTCGAGGCTGGCGTTGTCACCGGCATGACCGTCGTGGACATCCCCGGGATTGAACTGGATGACGCTGCCTGCCGGGCTGGAGTGGGCTCCGCCGTGGCAGAAGAAGTTCTGCCGCCCGGCCAGAGTGACCCCGAAGGAGTACTCCTCGTGGGCGTGACGGTCGTAGCGAAATTCCGTCATGTTGACCCGCAGCGCAGTCAGGCTCGCCAGGTGCTGACTGTGTGCGAATATGAACTGGTTGTCCTGCGCCATCTTTCCCTCCTGTACCAGACTGCCCCCCTAATCTAGCCCCAAGCCTGTGTCGCCCGCTTGGACAATCTTGCTGTTTGCCGGCCCGAGTGCGCCTCGCACCGAGAAAAACGGCGCTGCCGATGGCTGGCTGCACCGACTGGCCCGTCAACGGAAGCGGAACAGCTCCCGGTGCAGCGGGGTGGCCAGGTGGGCATCCAGGCTCTGGGCCATGGGCTCGGGGCCGCAGAACCACACCGGGGTGTGCTGGCGTTTGCCCAGGGCGGCCAGATCCAGTCGGCCGCGCTCGGATTCCAGGTGCAATTGGTACTCGACCCCGGCCCGGCGGCACAGCTCGGCCAGCCGGGCGTGATAGGGGGCGGCCTCGGCGGTGGGGGCGCATTGCAGCAAGGTGGTGCCGGGGCGTTTTTCACCGCGGCGTACCAGGGCCTCCAGCCAGGCGACGAAGGGGGTGATGCCGATACCGGCGCCCACCCAGAGCGCGGGGGCCGGATCCGGCAGGGCGAAGGCGCCATAGGGGCCGGTCACGGTGACCGTATCCCCCACCTTGAGGTGGCGGTGCAGCCAGCGGGTGTGATCCCCGAGGGCGCGCACCGCCAGGGTGAGGGTACAGCCATCTGCCGAGACATCGACCAGGGTGTAGGGGTGGGGCTCGCCGCGCCCGGCGAAGTCGAAGAAGGCGAACTGCCCCGGGCGATAGCCGTGCAGGGGCGCGGTGAGGCCAACCCGGATCTCCAGGGTGCGCTCGTCCAGAGGGGTGAGGGCGCTGACCGCCCCTTGGCGGCGTGCGTCCCGTCCCACCCGGCCAAACAGGGAGTAGAGCGCCCCCAGAGCTCCCAGCCCGCCGCCGATAAGCAGGGTCAGGCCGACCGGGGTCAGGGCGCCGATGCGCGGCAGCAGGCAGAGCCCGTGCAGCCAGCCCATCAGATAGATGACCGGGGCCAGCCGGTGAACCACCTTGAAGCGCTCGTAGCGCACCACCGCCAGCAGGCTTACCACCACCAGCGCCAGCAGCAGATAGAAACTCCATTCCCCCAGGGTATTGCCGAGGCTGTGCCACAGGGCATCGTTGCCAGCACCAGCACCAGCACCAGCACCAGCACCAGCACCGCGGCGCGCCGGCCGGGTCAGCCAGTCGGCGGCGACGGCCCACTTGGGGGCTTCCACCAGCAGCCAGTGGGCCACCAGGGTGCCGGTGGCCCAGAGGGCGCTGCTGCGGTGCAGGTGCAACATGCGATCCAGCCCGCCGCACCAGGCTTCGAGCCTCGGCAGGCGCAGGGCGAGCAGCAAAGAGAGGGTCATGGCGCCAAGGCCAATCAGGCCGGTCAGGATCAGCAGCTCGTGGCGCCAAGGCCAGACGCTGGCGGGCCACTGGGTGAGGCCAGCGAGCCAGAGCAGGGTGAGGGTCAGGGGCAGGGCCCAGACGAGGGATGCGGGTTTCATGATGTCCTCCTTGTCCATGCCTCCATTGCACGCCTGCTTTGTGGCGAAAGTGTGCCCCCTGACTACCTCTTTTGTAGCAGAGTGTGGCAAAGGGTCGCCGGGTCAGGGCAAGCGGACTGAGGAGGAGGGCGCGGAGCAGAACAGGGGGGCAGGAAAGCGGTTGGCGTCACCCCACAGGCCTGGGTCTGGAGAGTGGTGATGCTGGGGCAGCCGCATGGCTGCCCCAGCAAACAGTCGTGTCAGGATTTTCGTCCCTTACCGCCCTTGTTGCCCGCGAGGGCTTGCTTTCTGGCCTTCTGCTTCTGGGCGCCCTTGCTGGCGCGGCGCGGCTCGGGGTCGAAGCGGGTGAGATCCGGCTCAAATCCCGGGAACCACTGCTGGGGCAGACGGGTGTCGAGCACTGCCTCCACCTTCTCTAGAAGCGGCGCGTCTTCCGGGCTGAACAGGGTGATGGCGAGTCCCTTGTTGCCGGCGCGGCCGGTGCGCCCGATGCGGTGGACGTAATCTTCGGGCTGATGGGGGAACTCCAGATTGATTACATGGTTGAGATCGCTGATATCGAGGCCGCGAGCCGCCACGTCGGTGGCCACCAGCGCCTGCAAGGTGCCGGCGCGAAACGCCAGCAGCACGTTTTCCCGTGCGCTCTGTGATAGATCCCCGTGGAAGGCGAGCGCATTGATGCCCCCCTTGCCAAGCTGCTGGGCCAGCTTGTCGGCCCCCTGGCGGGTGCGGCTGAAGATCAGCGCCGGTGCCCAGCCTTTCACGGTCAGCATGTGTTGGACCAGTGCCACTTTGCGATCGCTGTCCACCGCATAGACCCGCTGCTCCACCTCGGCCGCCGTGGTGTTGCGCGGTGCCACTTCCACCAGCGCCGGGTCGCGCAGCAGCACCTTGCAGAGGGCAAAGAGGTTGTCGTCGCAGGTGGCCGAAAACAGCAGGGTCTGGCGATCCGCCGGGATTTGCTTTAGCAGCGCCTTGATCTCGTCCATAAAGCCCATGTCGAGCATCCTGTCCGCCTCGTCAAACACCAGATGGCGCAGGGCTGCGAGGCTCAGCGCCCCCTGGCGCAGGTGATCGAGCAGGCGGCCCGGGGTGGCGATGAGGATATCCACCCCGGCGTTCAGCGCCTCCACCTGTGCGGCGATGCTCACCCCGCCGTAGACCTGGGTGCTGGTGAGGTCGGTGCCCCTGGTGTAGCGAGTGACGCTCTCGGCAACCTGCACCGCCAACTCGCGGGTCGGCACCAGCACCAGGGCGCGAATGGGGCGAGGGCCATCGCTCGTCGGGTGTTGCAGCAACTGCTCCAGCAGTGGCAGCACGAAGGCGGCGGTCTTGCCGGTGCCGGTCTGGGCGCCCGCCATCAGATCCCGCCCCGCGAGGATCAGGGGGATGGCGCTGGCCTGCACCGGGGTGGGGGCGGCGTAGCCGAGCTCGGTCAGGGTTTGCTGCAAGCGGGGGGAGAGGGCCAGTTCGGCGAAGGAGGCAATGGACATAGGGCACCAGTATGGGGTTATCCCGCCCCGTGGCAGGGACGGAAACAATCAGCGTGGCGGGATGGTAACAGATAGCGGGGGCGCGGCAGAAGCCGGGGCGCTCAGGGGGCCTAATCGGCGCCCGGATCGCGGACAAGGCGGATGGTCTGCCCCTGGTAATAGGCGATATTGCGTTTGCCGTGCTGCTTGACGTGATAGAGCAGGTCGTCGGCCAGTTGCACCGCCTCGGTCACCGTCAGGTAATCGCGAATGCGGGTCACTCCGGCGGAGAAGGTGATGGGGGCGGGCAGTTCGGGGATGCGCAATGGCCGCTCCAGCAGACGGGCGGCGGAGTGATGCATCATGTTGTCATCGTCCATCCCCTTGAACAGCACGATGAACTCTTCCCCGCCCCAGCGAATGGCGACATCGCCCTTGCGGATATTGGCCTTGAGGTGAGCGGCGAAGGCGACGAGCGCCAGGTCACCTACCCCGTGGCCATGGGTATCGTTGACGGACTTGAAGTTGTCGATGTCGAGGATCATCAGGTAGTCGTGCTCCTGCAGCAGCGCCTCGTTCAGGATGTCACGGCGCGGCAGTCGGGTCAGGTGGTCGGTCTGGGCCAGGGTGCGCAGGCGGGTAACCAGGCTGCGCCCCGTCAGCATCAGCAGCAGCATGACGATGAGATAGATCTTGAAGGCCGGCCCGTAGAGCACGGCCCGGGCAAAGTCACCGTAGCTGTATGACCACTTGAGGTAGAGGTCGCTACCCGCCTTGGTGCGCATCAGCGGCGTACTCAGGCAGAGGTGGAACGGACGGCAGGGTTCGACCTCCTCGAAGGAGAGGACGGTCCGGGTCGGGTTGAGATGTTCGAAGGGGCGCAGCACCTCCTTGAACGCCCGGTCGACGGCGATGTCGATGCCCTTGAGCCCATAGCGGTAGTCCTTGATGGCGGGCTCGTAATAGATGAAGGGGAAGTAGAGGGTGATGGCCTGCAACCCGGTGAAGGTGTCGGTATAGAGACCGGAGACCCAGGCTTCATCCGTGCTGCAGGGGACATGGGTGGCTGCGAAAAAGGCGCAGCCGAAATAGTGGGTCCAGGGCTCGATGTCGCTGAGGTCGGTGTTGATGGGCAACAACTGGCTCGGCAGCATCCCCTTGCTGGCGACCATGCCAAGCATGCGGCGATCATCATAGAAGGCGTAGAGGTTGAGGACCTCGGGGTTGGAGATGACGTACTGGTAGGCGAGGAGCATCTGGTTGGCCGGGGGCAACACGGGAATGACCGCCAGGCGCTTCAGGGTGGGGAGATCATAGCCATAGGCATAGGCCGTCGCATCCCCGTTCTCGCTGAAGATGGGCATCTTGATGCTGCTGTTGTCGATGAAGGCGGCCAGTTTCTCTGGCGCCAGGATGCGGGCCCGCTGATAGAACACCTCGAACAGGTTGGGCTGCTTGGCGGTGATGAGCGCCATGTCGTGCCTGATACGAAGGTAGGTGTAGTTGCACACCAATCCGAGCCCCATCAGGGCCAGGCAGAGCCAGCCAAGCCGGGTGAACCATCGACGGGGGAGGAAACGCAGCAGTGAGGCGGCCATGGCGTGAGCGCTCCCGTGGTGACAGAGGCCTTTTTTGTAACTGATTTTACCGGGCATCACCAGATGAAGTTGGTGGGGCGCCATGGGGTGTGCACAAAAATGAGCCAGCAATATCAAAAAGATAGACGATAAGATCGCATTCGATGGTGGGCGGGGGAAGGGGGGGGACTGAAACAAGAGGGCATGGCGCCCTCTTGCGTGGAGTGAGACGACACGCCTTAGCGAGCCTGGTATTTCGGCGAGCGGGGGCCAGGGAGGATGCCGTTGGGCATGTCGGCACTGAGCAGCCTGACGCTGGTGATGCCGGCGATTTCATGGCCCTTGTCGGTCAGGGTGTTGGCAATCTGATTGACCACCGCCACCACCAGCATGCCGATGAGGCCGCCCCCCGAATTGCCCTGCTGCTCGGCACTGCTGGCGCTGGCACTGCCTTCCCACAGCAGCTTGCCGGTGCGCAGATCCACCAGGCGGGCACTGGCGGTGACCACTGTCTCGCTGGAGATGACCAGATAGCTGGTGCCGTACTCCTTGATGTCGAGGTAGAGGGCGGTATCGGCACCGTAGATCTCGTGGAGCTTCTTGATGGGCAGCGCCTGGATGTCGGCGGGCTCGGTCACGCCGTTCTGCCGGAACGTCTCGTTGGTGACCGCCACCGGCAGCACGTAATAGCCGGACTCGGCGAGCGGATAGGTGATCTGGGATTGCAGGCTGGGGCCCGCCTTGATGTCCGGCGAGTGATTCACCGGCGGCAGCACCAGAATGGAGGTTGGTCTGCTCTCCTTGAAGTTGCTGTAGTCGTAGCCGGGGCCCTGTGCACAGCCGCCCAGGAGGAGGGCGCCCAGCGTGAGGGCAAGGAGGGTGCGTAGGGTCATTGGGTCTCTCCCTTCTTGTTGGACATCAGGAAGTTCATGAAGGGGGCCGATTCGGGGAAGAGGCGCTTCTCGGTTTCGAACTGCTCGCGAGTCTGGGCATCCTTGCCGAGCTGGGCGTACAGCATGCCGAGGTGAGCGTGAAAGCCCGGTGGCACAGCCTGCCCCTTGGCGCTCGCTTCTTGCTGGTTTTTCTCCAGCGCATCGATCTGCGCTTCGACCCCGGTGTCGTCACCCTGCATGTGCTGGTAAACCACTCCCTGATATTGATCCCAGTTGTAGAGCGTCTGCGGCCCCTGGGCGCAGGCGCTCAGCAGCAGGCCGCTGACCAGCAGCAGGGAAGGACGGAACAGCGTCATCTCGTCTCTCCTCACTGAGCCGGGCGCCAGGCACCGGTCTCGATGCCGTTCACCAGATTGTTGACGGCCTCGCGGATGGCGAGATCCAGCACCTTGCCGTTCAGGGTGGAGTCGTAGCTGGCGGTGCCGCCGAAGCCGACGATCTCGCGGTTGGAGAGTTCGTACTCCCCGGCACCCTGGGAAGAGAAGACCACTTCCGAGGTGGTGACGTTGACGATGTTCAGGTTGACCTTGGCATAGGCGATCTGTGACTTGCCGCGACCCAGGATGCCAAACAGCTGATGATCACCGACTTCCTTGCGACCAAACTCGGTGACGTCGCCGGTGACCACGTAGTCGGCGCCCTTGAGTTGCTGAGCCTGTTGCTTGATCCCGGCTTCGGCCTGGATTTCCGCCATGTTGTCGCGATCCAGCACGCTGAAGCGGCCGGTCTGCTGCAGGTGGGTGATCAGCACGGTTTTCGCCTGGTTGCCCAGCCGGTCCACGCCGTCGGAGAAGATGCCACGCATGTAGCTGGAACGGTTGTCGAACTTGCCGACGGCGATGGGGCTGCGTGCGCCCTGATAGTGGCTCTGATAGGAGGCAACCTTGGGTACCTCCAGGGTGCGCGACGACTCGCTCGCACAGGCTGTCAGCAAGCCCGCCATCAGGATGACACTGGATGAAACAACAAACTTCTTCATGTAAGGCCCCGTTATCAAAGGAAAAAACAGCGGCGGACTCTAACATGGTTCGTTGCGAAGAAAGTGCCCCGTATGGGGGGCATACCCGCTCAATCCCTGTGCGTTTGACAGGGGGTGGCGGGTGACCGGGTCTGTTGCAGGGGCAGGAACACCTCCTCCAGGGCTGCCACCAGGGCGCGCATTCGGCCCGTCTTCTGCACGTCCGGGTGCAGCACCATCCAGATGTCGATGGGATCGTGCTGGCCGGGCAGCAGGCGCACCAGGGCGGGGTCTTCTTCGGCGAGGAAGGTGGAGAGCAGGGCGATGCCCAGCCCCTGCCGGGCGGCGGCCATCAGCACCAGCTGGGCATTGCTCTGCAGGACCACGTTGGGCTCGTGGAGCGGTTCGCCGCACAGACTCAGCCAGTGACGGGCCACCAGCTCTCTGGGAAAGAGCAACAGGTCGTGCTCTTGCAGTGCCTGACCCGAGCGGGGCGTGCCTCGCCTGGCCAGGTAGTCGGGAGAGGCGTAGAGCCCCATCTTGATGGTGGCGAGCCGTTTGACCACGAGATCTCCCTGCTCGGGACGCACGCTGCGAATGGCGAGATCTGCCTCCTGATTGGGGATGTCGCTCACGCTGACGGCGGTCAGCAACTTGAGGCGGATGCCGGGGTGGCGCTGGCGCAGCAGGGTGAACGCGGGCAGCACGAAGCCCTGGGCCAGGGTATCCGTAGTGGCGATGCAAACCTCCCCTTCCAGCTCCCCCAGGCTTGCGGTGCGCATCATGGCCAGGGCCGCCTGCGCCATGGCCTCGGCCTGGGGCTGCAGCGCTTCCCCGAGGGGGCTGAGCCGATAGTGTCTGGGGGTGCGGATAAACAGCTTGGCCCCCAGCTGCTGCTCGAGCAGGGTGATCCGCCGCCCGACGGTGGCCTGATCCACCCCGAGCTCGAGTCCGGCCTGTCGCAGGCTGCCCCGCCGTGCCAGGGCCAGGAAGAAGCGGGCATCGTCCCAGTTGATCATGCTTGCTCCTCACTCAAGCAGAACGCCCGATTGGCGCCGCAATATTAGATGCCAGCGGGGATGGCAGCACAAGGGGATAGACCGGGTCCGGTGCGTGCCTGCGGCTCCCCGGCCAAGGGCGCGCGCCACCTCGACGTGATGCAGGATTGAGTCGGCGTGATGCAGAACTGCCGCAGTCCGGGGTGGGCGGGATCGCTATGATGTCGCTCCCGATTGCGGTTTCATTCGTCTGCCACTGGAGTGTCCATGTCTGTCTCAAGCGTCCCGGCTTGCGAGCCAGGTCAGGTTGTCCATCCTCGTCTGCGCTGGTTTCTCTCCCTCGCCCTGATGTCGGCCCTGCTCAACAGCAGCGTGCCTACCCCGCTCTATCCCCATTACCAGGCGGCGCTGGCTCTAAGCGATCTCGGCCTCAGCCTCATCTATGGCGGCTATGCGGGGGGCGTGCTCATCGCCTTGTTCGGGGTGGGCAACCTGGCAGGACGAGTGGCGGATCTGCGCACCCTGATCCTGCCTGCCCTGGTGGCGGTCGGGGGCGGGGCACTGCTCTTCTCCCTGGCCGACAGCTTCTGGACCCTTTTGCTGGCGCGGCTGCTGGCCGGGATTGGCACGGGCAGCCTGACCGGTGCCGCCAATGTGGCGCTGCTGCGTTTTGGCCCCAGGGATGGGGGCAAGCGGGCGGCGCTGAGCGCCACATTGTCTTTCACCGCCGGACTGGCCCTTGGCCCCGTGTTCAGCGGGCTGGCGCTGCAGCAGGATCTCTACCCGACCACGCTGCCGTTTCTGCTGATCCTGGGGATGGCGGGCTGCGCCATCGGGGGGCTGGTGTTGAGCTGGCCCAAAGGGGCGAGGGCGACGGAGGCTGCCCCGAGCAGGCAGGGTGGCGGATCCCTGGGAGAGGGGCTCAGGGCCACAGGGGCCGGGTTCTTCCTTTGCGCCCTGGCGCTTTTCACCGCCTGGGCGGTGGCGGCCAGCTTGCTGGCCATGGGTCCCAAGGTGGTGAGCGAGATGCTGGGCATGACGGATCTGGGGTTGTTCGGCTATCTTGTCGCGACCTATCTGGTCTTCTCTGGGCTTTGCCAGCTCTGGGCCCGTCGCCTCGATGCCCGCCATACCCTGCAAAGTGGCGTGCTGGCCCTGGCGCTGTGCGTGCTGCTCTTTGCCGGGGCCGTTCACGGCCTGCCCAGCTGGCTGGCGGGACTCGGGCTGCTGGTGGCGGGCTATGCCCAGGGGGCCGTGTTCGTGGGCAGTGCGACCCTGATCAATCGCATCGCGCCCCCGGCCAGCCACGCGCGGCTGCTCTCCCTTTTCTATGTGATCGCCTATGTGGCGAACTGGGTACCCGTGTTGCTGGGCTGGGTGAGCGACGGGGCCGGTCTTGGCGTCGCGCTGGATCTGCTCTTCGTCGGCAGCACCCTGACAAGCCTCTGGTTGGCCTGGGCGGTGTCTCGGCGGCGCTTCGAACCCGCTGTGTGACAGGGCATCACCCATCGACCAGGACGACGCTCCCGGCATCCAGGTGGTGCATCCACTCCCGCAGGATCAGCAGGGCGGCGGCCACGCGCCTCTCCCTCGGCAACTGGGCCGATGCCAGGGGATCCCCCTCCACCATGGCGGCAAGCTGGCCGAACAACCGCTCTATGTTCTCCCGGCTCTGCACCCGGTTGCCGAGCACCTCGGCCAGGGGCTCCGGGCTTTGCAGGTGCAGCACGGGGTGGGGCGGGATCCGTGCCGCGAGGGGCATCAGCACATCCTCCACCACCATGATGGCTTGCTCAAGCTCCAGGGGCGTCGGTGGATCCTGGCGAAAGGGTCCCGGGGTCAGGGCATCGAGCCCCAGTGTCAATGCAAATGTCTGGCTGGTGCCATCGGCCGCGGTGAGCGCGACCTGGCTTCGGGTATTGCCCAGGCTCAGCAAAATGGTGTCGTGATGCTCTCTGGTCATCTGATGTGCTCCTGGCGTTGGATGCCCCATGGATACACCCGCACGGGGCGGATTGGCGAGTCATTTCGCCCCCCATTCGGGCATCAGGGGTTGCAAAGATCGCCATGAGTGGCAATCTGGACGTCCAAACGTCTTTAAAGGAGCCCTGACATGGATATTCGTATCGTCCCCCGCGCCCTCGTGCTCGCCCTCTCTCTGGTGGGGGCGAGTGCCCTTGCCAACGAGGCCCTGGTGTTCCAGACCGACTTCGGTCTCAAGGATGGCGCCGTCTCGGCCATGAAGGGGGTCGCCTTCGGGGTGGACCGCACCCTGCCGCTCCATGACCTGACCCACGAGATCCCGGCCTACAACATCTGGGAAGCCTCCTACCGTCTCTATCAGACCCTGCAATACTGGCCCGCGGGCACCGTCTTCGTCAGCGTGGTGGACCCCGGTGTCGGCACCGAACGCAAGTCGGTGGTACTCAAGACCAGGAGCGGCCACTACATCGTCAGCCCTGACAACGGCACCCTGACCCTGGTCGCGGAGCACTTCGGCATCGAGGCGGTGCGCCAGATAGACGAGAAGACCAACCGCCTCAAGGGCTCCGAGAAGTCCTACACCTTCCACGGCCGCGACGTCTACGCCTACACCGGCGCGCGCCTCGCCTCCGGTGCCATCAGCTTCGAGCAGGTGGGGCCTCTGCTGCCCGCCGAGGTGGTGACCATCCCCTATCAGCCCGCGGTGGCCGAGCAAGACGGTACCCTCAAGGGCACCATTCCGATCCTGGACGTGCAGTACGGCAACGTCTGGACCAATATCGACGACAGCCTGCTGACCAAGGCGGGTATCCACAAGGGGGATAACGCCTGCATCAGGATCAGCGAAGGGGATGCGCTGAAATACGAGGGCAAGGCCCCCTACGTCAGCAGCTTTGGCGATGTGCCGGAGGGCCAGCCCCTGGTCTACCTCAACAGCCTGTTGCAGGTGTCGGTGGCCCTGAACATGGACAGCTTCGCCGCCAAACATCAGGTGCAATCCGGCGCCAACTGGCATATCAGCCTGAAGAAGTGCGGCTAGAGGCTGCCAGCTGTCAGCGGGTGCTATCCGGTACAAACGGGCATAGCAGTCTGAAGACGTGCGGCTAGATAGAGGGGAGAGCTTCTGTCGGCGATGTGTCTCTTGGGGCGGTGGGACTGGTGTCCACCGCCCCTTGTCGTTGGCGGTGGCGTCTTGCCGGGCCAGGCGGTTATCTCATCATTTGTCATCCTCGTTTAATAAAACGCTGCCATGCTGTGACCGGACGCCGTGATGACGCAATGATTGCGCCGAGATAACAAGGAAAAGCCGATGAGCCGTTTTGACGAGAAAGACAGTGCCAACCACCCCCGGGAGCAGGAGCCGGCGTTCAACCGCCTCATCGAGGCGGGTCTCAGCCGCCGTGGCTTCCTCAAAGGGGTGGGCGCCGCCAGCATGGTGGCCTTCTTTGCCGCGAGCCCCGTGGCTCAGGCCGTGGCTGCCGCCACCCGGCCGCTGCTTGGCTTCCAGGCCGTGCCCGCCTCGGTGGCCGACACCATAGTGGTGCCGCCCGGCTACAAGGCCGAGGTGCTGATCGCCTGGGGAGATGCCCTCTTCCCCGATGCCCCCGCCTTTGCCCAAAGCAACGACGCCAAGGCCCAGGCCCGCCAGTTTGGCGACAACAACGACGGTATGAGCTTCTTCCCCCTGGGCCCGGATCGCGCCCTGCTCGCCGTCAACAACGAATACACCAACTACGAATACCTGTTTGCGGATGGCGGCAAGGCCCTAAGTGCCGGCGCCGTCGCCAAGGCCCAGGCGGCCCACGGGGTCTCCCTGGTGGAGCTGGTACGCATCGATGGCAAGTGGCAGGCCAACCCCAAGGGGGCCCTCAACCGCCGCATCACCGCCACGACCCCCATGACCCTGAGCGGCCCGGCGGCGGGCCATGCCCTGCTCAAGACCCAGGCCGATCCCGAGGGGCGCACCGCCCTTGGCACCTTCAACAACTGCGCCAATGGCCAGACCCCTTGGGGGACCTACCTCACCTGCGAGGAGAACTTCAACGGCTACTTCGGCAGCGAGGGCAAGCCGGCGCTGGACCAGCGCGCCGCCCGCTACGGTCTGGCCGCCGAGGATGCAGGCTTTGGCTGGCACAAATTTGACGAGCGGTTCGATCTCGCGAAGCATCCCCAGGAGCCGCACCGCTTCGGCTGGGTGGTGGAGATAGACCCGCAGGATCCCGCCTCCACCCCGAAGAAGCGCACCGCCCTTGGCCGCTTCAAGCATGAGAATGCGGCCTTCACCATCAACCAGGATGGCCGCGCCGTGGTCTACCTCGGCGACGACGAGCGGGGGGAGCACATCTATCGCTTCGTCTCGAAGAACAAGGTGGCGCCGGGCAATGACTCCGCCAACCGGGATCTGCTGGACGAGGGCACCCTCTATGTGGCCCGGTTCGAGGCCAGGGAGGGGGAGCTCAAGGGCACCGGCCAGTGGCTGCCCCTGGTGCACGGCCAGCACGGTCTGACCCGGGAGAACGGCTTCGCCGATCAGGGGGAGGTGCTCATCTTCGCCCGGGAGGCGGCGACCCGGCTCGGCGCCACCACCATGGACAGGCCAGAATGGGTGGCCGTGCATCCCCACAGAGCCGAGGTCTACTGCACCCTGACCAACAACAAGAACCGCGGCCTCAAGGAGAATCAACCTCTCGATGGCGCCAACCCCAGGGCCGAGAACCCCTATGGCCAGATCATCCGCTGGCGCCCGATGGGGGACGATCACGGGAGCGATCGCTTCGAGTGGGATCTCTTCCTGCTGGCGGGTAACCCCGGCGTGCACAAGGAGGGGCTGATGGCGGGCAGTACCAACATCCACCCGGAAAACATGTTCAACAGCCCGGACGGCATCGGTTTCGACGAGGCGGGGCGGCTCTGGATCCAGACAGACGGCGACTACTCCAACGAGAAGCAGTTTGCCGGCATGGGCAACAACCAGATGCTGTGCGCCGATCCCGCGAGTGGCGAGGTGCGCCGCTTCCTGACCGGCCCCGTGGCCTGCGAAATAACGGGCCTCACCTTCAGCCCGGACTGGCGCACTATGTTCGTCGGGGTGCAGCACCCGGGAGAGGAGGGCGCTCCCTCCCACTTCCCGGACGGCGGCTCCGCCATTCCCCGCTCCGCCGTGCTGCGCATCACCCGGGAGGATGGCGGCATCATAGGGGCCTGATGGCCCGGATAACCGCCTGGCCCGTGATGACAAAAGCCGCCTTCGGGCGGCTTTTTTTGTGGGTGTGGCGGGCGGGAGACAAAAAAAGACCGGGTACGGGACCCGGTCAAAGAACCCGCGCAGTCTGGGAAGAAGAGCGGGCGTTCAGGCTTTCGTGGCGGGGCCGGTATGGGCCCCAGATCCGGTGTCGGGGTGGCATCCCCCCGGCGTCAATACGGGCTATTCGCGCTCCAGGGCGTGGATGGGATCCAGCCTGGCGGCCCGGCGGGCCGGGGCGAAGCCGAAGATCACCCCGATCAGGCTGGCGCACAGACAAGCCACCCCCATGGCGGGAAGGGAGTAGCTCATCTTGACACCGCTGCTGACGTAGTCGAACAGCTGGCCCAGCAGCAGGGAGAGGGCGATGCCGAGCACGCCACCCAGCAGGCAGACCAATACGGCTTCAATCAGGAACTGTTGCTGGATGTCACGGGTCCGGGCACCGACCGCCATCCGCACCCCTATCTCCCGGGTGCGCTCGCTGACCGAGACCAGCATGATGTTCATTACCCCTATGCCCCCGACGATGAGCGAGATGAGGGCGATCAGGGCGATCAGCGTGGTCAGGGTGGCGCTGGTCTGGCTCATGGTCTGGCGGATGCTGTCGGTGTTGAGCAGGAAGAAGTCCTGGCTGCCGTGGCGCGAGGCGAGCAGGCGGCTGATACCATCCTGGGCGGCGTCCAGGCTCACCTCGTCCCGCACCCGCACGCTGATGCTGCGCAGATGGCTCTGCCCCAGCAGGCGGCTCATGGCGGTGGTATGAGGGATCCAGACGTTGAGGGTCTCGTCGCTGCCAAAGCCGCTCTGGTTCTTGATGGCGACTCCGATCACCCGGCAGGGCAGATCCCCCAGCAGGATCACCTGGCCCAGGGGGGACTGGGTCGGAGCGAACAGCTTGTCCCGGGTGTGCTCGTCGATCACCACCTCCTGGGCCAGGCTCTCCTCGCTCTGGCGATCAAAGCCCATGCCCTGGGCCAGGCGATAGCCCCTGACCTGGAAGAACTGGGCGCCGACGCCGTTGATGGTGCCGGAGACGGCGGTGCTGCCAAGGCGCAGGGTGGCGCTGGTGCTGAGGCTGGGGGTGACGCTGTGCACGTAGTCCAGCCGGGCGATGGCCTCGGCGTCCCCGATCCGCAACGTCTGTATGGTAGCGGAGCGCATGTCCCCGAAGCCGCGGCCGGGGAACACCTCCAGGGTGCTGGTGCCCATGGCGTTGATGTTCTCCAGCACCCGCTCCCGGGAGCCCTGGCCGAGGGCCACCACGGTCACCACCGAGGCGATACCTATGATGATGCCGAGCATGGTGAGAAAGGTGCGCAGACGCTGGGCGACCATGGCCTTGAGGGCCATCTGCAGGGCATTCCCGAGCCCCGCCATCCGCGGGGTCTTCCCCCTGGCGGACGTTTTGGTGGCGGCCTGGGTCGCCTGGGGAAGGGCCTGTGGCTCGCGGGTGCGGCGATCGGCGATCACCCGGCCATCTTTCAGTTCGATGATCCGCTCTGCGTGGCGGGCGATCTCCATGTCGTGGGTGACGATCACCAGGGTGTGGCCCTGGCGATGCAGGGTTTGAAGGCTCGCCATCACCTCGGCGCCGCTCTGGCTGTCGAGGGCCCCGGTCGGCTCGTCGGCCAGGATCACCTCGCCGCCATTGATGAGGGCCCGGGCGATGCTGACCCGCTGCTGCTGGCCGCCGGAGAGCTGGCTTGGCTTGTGTTCGAGCCGACTGGCGAGGCCGAAGCGGGTCAGCAGGGCCTCGGCCCGCTGGCGTCGCTCGGCCGGATCCAGACCGGCGTAGAGGGCGGGCACCTCCACATTGGTGCGGGCATCGAGATCCGCCAGCAAGTGATAACGCTGGAAAATGAAGCCGAAGTGCTCCCGGCGCAGGGCGGCGAGCTCGTCCCGGCTGAGGGTGGCAGTGTCGCGCCCGGCCACCAGATAGGCCCCCTCGCTCGGCTGATCCAGGCAGCCCAGCAGGTTCATCAGGGTGGATTTGCCGGAGCCCGAAGCGCCGACGATGGCCACCATCTCTCCACGGGTGATCGCCAGATCGATGCCATCGAGCACGGTGACGGTGCGCTCACCCTCTTTGAAGTGGCGGCGGATGCCCCGCAGTTGCAACAAGGCGCCCATGGTCACATCCCCATGGGGGGCGGCATGCCCCCGGCGGCGTCGCTCTGGCCTGCGCTCACTTCGCTGACGATGACCCGCTCACCGGTGCTCAGGCCCGACAGGATCTGGGCATCCACCTTGTTGTTCAGGCCGACCTTGACCCGGCGCAGGCTGATCCGGCCTCCGTCGTCGACCACCCTGACCTGATCCCCTTGCACGGCGATGGCCGGGATCACCAACGCATCTTTGAGCCGGGCGACCACCAGATAGACCTGGGCCGTCATGCTGATCCTGAGCTGACCGTCCTGGTTGGGCACCTCGAACAGGCCGTGATAATAGATGGCGCTGCTGTCGCTGCTGCTGGTGGTGGTGTCGTCGTCATTGATGGTGTCGGGGGCGGGCTCGATGGCCCGCAGGGAACCCTCGAAGCGGCGCTGGCTGTTGCCAAGAATGGTGAAATAGACCGGCATGCCGACCCGGACGTTGATGACGTCGGCCTCGGAGATCCTGGCCTCCACCGTCATGGTATCGAGCTGGGCGATCTTGAGCAGGGTGGGGGTGCTCTGGCTGGCGTTGAGGGTCTGCCCCTCCTCCACCGGCATGGCCACCACGGTACCGGAGAAGGGGGCCAGGATCCGGGTATACCCCAGGTTGACCCGGGCTGTGTCCACCGCGATCTCGGATTGCACCCGCTGGGCGTTGAGGGCCCGGATATCGGCCAGGGTCTCGTCCAGGGTCGCCTTGGCGCTGTCATGGTCGGCCGTGCTGCCAAGGCCTCTTGCGACGATCTGCTGCTGGCGCTGGTATGCCAGGCGGGCATTGCGAAGGGTGGCCTCTTTGGAATCCAGCTGGGCCTGGAGGTTGTCGCGCTGGGCCAGGGCATCCTTGAGGGCGTTCTGCTGGGGCAGATCGTCGATCTCGACCAGCAGATCCCCCTGTTTGACCTCCTGCCCCAAAGTCACGTGCAGTTTCTTGATCTGGCCCGATACCTGGGCGCCCACGCTCACCTGCTTGCGCGCCTTCAGGGTGCCGTCCGCCAAGATGAGCTGCTCCAGATCCCGGGCCTTTGCGCTGGCGGTGATGTAGTCGCTGGCGGGTGCCTTGGCTTGGGGGCGCCAGGCCAGCAACAGGGCGAGGGCGCACAGGGGCAGCAGCCATAAGAGACGAGGGGAGAACGTGGGCATGACAACCGTATCCTGAATGACGATCACGGCGGCACTCTACCCCAGAGCCGGGTTAAGGCTCTTTGCGCCAAGCGTAAGGGTTTCGTAAAAATGGCTGCCAAGGGCGGAGCAAGCGGCGAAAATGGCCGCCGACAAGGGAGACCGCATATGAAGATCCTGCTGGTGGATGACGATGCCGAACTGGGCGCCATGTTGAGTGAATACCTGGGGGGAGAGGGGTTTGATACCACCCAGGTGCTGACCGGAGGGGAAGGCGTGCACCATGCCCTCTCCGGCCGTTACAGCGCCCTGCTGCTGGATGTGATGCTGCCCGACTTGAGCGGCACCGAGGTGCTGCGCCAGGTGCGCCAGCGCAGCCGCCTGCCGATCATCATGCTGACCGCCAAGGGGGACAACGTGGATCGAGTGGTGGGACTGGAGATGGGGGCCGATGACTATGTGCCCAAACCCTGCTATCCCAGGGAGCTGGTGGCCCGGCTGCGGGCCGTTCTGCGGCGGGTCAACGAGGGGGGGAGCTCAACCCCCTCGCCGGATGCCCTCATCCTGGGGGATCTGACGGTCACCCCGGCCAACCGGGTCTGTCTCTGGCAGGGGGAGCCGCTGGAGCTGACCGCCACCGAGTTCAATATGCTGGTGTTGCTGGTGCGAGCACCGGAGCAGGTGGTTACCAAGGACATCCTCTCCCTGCAAGGGGTAGGGCGCCCGCGGGAGGCCTATGATCGCAGCGTCGATGTGCACATCTGCAACCTGAGGCAGAAACTGCAGCAGAAGGCGGGGGAGGCCGTCACCATAGAGACGGTGCGCAGCATAGGGTACAAGATACGGTGATCCTCAAGGGACGTTTGTTCTGGAAGATTCTGCTGGGGTTCTGGCTGGCCATCGTGCTGGTCAGCCAACTGCTCTGGCTCGGTTTTCGTGCCGAGCGTGACCCCCCGGAAGAGCACCTGGCCCAGCAGTTGGCGAGCCAGCATCTGGAGATGGCGGCAGCCGTGCTGGCAAAGGGGGGAATCGAGGCTGCGACGGCATTGAGTCAGGCCATGTCGCCGCCGTTGCTGCAGATAACACTCCTCGATGCCGCCGATGCGCCTCCCCGGCCAGCGCCCCGGGCATCCAGGCTGCCAGCCTCCGGGGAACCTGGCCCGGGCACCGTGCTGACACGCACCGTGATTGCCAGCGACGGGCAGACCTATCTGCTGCAGACCAGAGCGGACCAGCGCGTCCTCCCCGGCGGGCCGGCCCCCGGCCCCCTCTCCTGGCTCAACATTCCCCCGCCCATGCTCTGGATTGGCGGCCTGGGGGGACTCTTGTTCAGCATTCTGTTCGCCTGGCACCTGACCCGGCCCATGAACGCCCTGCGGCGCAGCTTCGATCGGGTAGCCAGGGGGGATCTGGGGGTCAGACTCTGGCCCGCTCTGCGCTGGCGCCGGGACGAGCTGACGGAGGTGGCGAAGGAGTTCGATCTCATGGTGGAGCGGTTGCAGCAACTGGTCGAGGGGCGCGAGCAACTGCTTCACGACGTCTCCCACGAGCTGCGATCCCCCCTGGCCCGCATCCAGATGGCCATCGGTCTGGCAGAGCAGCGCCCGGAGAAGGCAAGCGACGCCCTGGCGCGGATCCGGCTCGAGACGGAGCGCATGGACAGGATGATAGGGGAGCTGCTGACCCTCTCCCGTGCCGAGCAGGGCCACGGGCTTGAGCAGAGCCACTACGACCTGCTGGCGCTGGTAGAGACCGTCGTCCAGGATGCCAGGTTCGAAGCCCAGCAATCCGGGGTCGAGATAGGGCTCGAGCAGGCGCTGGGGGAGGGTTGCCTCCTGCTGGGGCATGCGGAGCTGGTGCGCCGCGCCGTGGAGAACGTGGTGCGCAACGCCCTGCGTTTCTCGCAGTCGGGCCAGATGGTGAGTGTTCGCCTGCTGCGCCTGGGCCAGGAGGTGCAGCTCTCCATCGCCGATCGGGGGCCCGGGGTGGAGGAGGGGAAGCTGGCGGGGATCTTCGACCCCTTCGTGCGCATCGGCTCACCCCGCATGGGCAAGGGCTACGGGCTCGGGCTCGCCATCGCCCGCAAGGCGGTGATTCTGCAGGGGGGCACCATCCAGGCGCGCAATCGTGCACAGGGGGGGCTGAGAGTGACCATGACGCTGCCCCTGCATGACCCGTCCTGAGGTACGCGGCTCGGGCCCGAGTGGGGTAAAACCCCTGTAATGAAAGAGGGGGCCAAGGCCCCCTGCTCGTATCTGTTCCTCCGTGCGATTCAGCGCAGTGCCGCTGGCGGCGGCACCTCGGTGTAGCGCCCGTCTATTTCTCGCAGGTAGTAGTGACCCTCCCTGACGTAATAGCGGCGGCCATCCAGATCAAGAGGGATGAGCCCTGGATCTGCCACCACCAGGACCTGAGGAGGCGGGGAGACCACCACATAGTGGTTCTCCTGCCGGCGGTAGAAAATGCCGTCGAGCACATAGTAGGTGAGCCCGGCCAGCAGCAAGGTTTCCACCCCTCCCGGCAGCTTGTCGACGCGGTGGCCGAAGCCGGGGCCAGCCCCATGGCCGTACTGCGGGGCAGGGCTCTCCCATCCGCCCGGTCTGCCCATGTTCCCCGGACCCGCCATGGTGGGCAGGGCGATGGCCATGGCAAGCAGCCAGAGTGAAGGGCGGTGCAGACTCATCTCACTGCCCTTTGAGCGGCGCACCGGCGGGCTGGGGTTTGAGTGGCTGGGGCGGCAGTTCGTGCACGCTGACCGTGACCTCGTAGCGGGTATCCGGCTTGGCGGCATCAATGTTTTTGGACAGCGCCTGGATCAGGGCCTGGGGATCCGCCCCCTGCTTGCTGGCGTGATAGAGCACGGAGGAGGGCGGTGTCATGGGACCTCCCTGGCGGGCGCCCATCGGGGGCGGCATCTCGCCGGCATGAAGGAGCGTGGTGCCCAGCAGCAGGGCAAGGGCGACAGGATAGCGTGACATGATGATGACTCCATTGATGGGAACGCCCCCATCAAACGCGACGCGTGCGCCCGGCTCAACCACCTTTACACCCTCTTTTCGCCCTCTTTACAGTTGTGACAACGGGCGCCGTGGCGCCCGTTGTGTGTCGTGAACCGCTCGCCGGATCAAAACTCGTTGGAGAGCGCCTTGTAACCCCTGACCAGGTCGATGTTGGTGTGAGCCACATCCTCGGAGAACTCGGTGGCGTCCACGGTGACGCGCGGGATCTGCGCCAGATCGCTCTGCTGGTTGATGCGGGTGGTGGAGGGAACATAGAAGCCGGGGGGAATATCGCAGCCATCGACCACGGAGTTGTGGCGCACCACGGACCCTTCGCCGATGTGGCAGTTGAACAGCACGCTGTTGAAGCCGATGAAGACCCGGTTACCCACTTCGCAGGGGCCGTGGACGATGCTGCGGTGGGCGATGGAGCTGAACTCGCCGATGGTGACGGCAGCGCCGGATTTGGAGTGGATGACGACGCCATCCTGAATGTTGGAGTTGGCGCCGATGACGATGGGTTCCATGTCACCGCTCTCGTCCACTTCGTCTGCGCGGATCACGGCATAGGGGCCGACAAACACGTTCTCCTTGATGATCACCTTGCCACAGATGATGGCGGTCTTGTCGATATAGGCGGATTCGTCGATAACGGGCAGGTGACCTGAGGGATTCTTGCGGATCATGTTACGTCCTGTTGCTGATGAAATCGGGGAAACGTGGCGCGTCATGAAGGCCCGCCGGAGAGCCAGCTTACGCCTCTGATCCGGCAGGGGAAACCTTTTACTGGTCTGACCCACAGTGAGTAAGGCCATTTTGAGCGATTGTTCTTTGACTCCCTGTTATGGGAGCATGAGGGCGCAAAATGGGGCGCCACCGGGTGCAAAGAGATGAGGGGGAACGAGAGATGAAGCAAGTCATGGTATGGCTGGTGGGGTCGCTGTTGTGGATCTCCGCCGCACAGGGCAAGGGCCATGCGGGGGAGTTTGACTATTACGCCATGGCACTCTCCTGGTCGCCCGAGCACTGCGCCATCAAGCCAGGGGATCGGGAGCAGTGCGCCCGCAAGCTGGGGTTCGTGCTGCACGGTCTCTGGCCCCAGTATCAGCGCGGCTACCCCGCCAGCTGCACCCGCGAGCGGCTGGATGTGGACATGGAGCAGCAGTTTGCCGGGCTCTACCCCAGCCGCTTCCTCTATCGCCATGAATGGGAGAAGCACGGCACCTGTTCCGGGCTGAGCCAGGAGGCATTTCACCAATTGGCCAGCGATCTGCGCCAGAAGGTGAAGATCCCGGCCGCCTATCAATCGCCGGAAGAGCCGCTGAGAAAAAACAGCTTCCAGCTCAAGGCTGATCTGGCGAGCGCCAACGAGTGGCTGGCCCCCGATAACATCACGGTGGCCTGCGCTGATGGGGGCCGCTTCCTGCGGGAGATCTACATCTGCATCAACAAGCAGGGAACGGATGCCGTCCCCTGCTCCGACGAGATGCAGAAGCGGGAGCGCCGCTCCTGTGGCCAGCCGGACTTCCTGCTGCGCAGCGTGCGCTGAGCTCGTTATCTTCATCAGGCCCTTCGCGGGCCCGATGTGCAATGAACCTCAAGGGGCCTGATGGATGAAAGCGAAGACAGGATGTCTGGCCGGGAACTGGACAGGCGATATCGCCAGACGACGTGTCAGCACGTCAGGTGCGCTCTGCCGACTCAACTCTCCTCTGGCGCACAGGCAGACTCACCATCAGAAACAGGAAACCATCATATGACGCTCTTTGCCGAACTGGGGATGCGCTATCCCGTCATTCAGGCCCCCATGGCGGGCGTGCAGGACAGCGCCCTGGCGATGGCGGCGACCAGTGCGGGGGCACTGGGCTCCCTGCCTGCCGCCATGCTGAGTGGTGCCGATCTGCGCCAGGAGCTGAGCCGTCTCGCCGCCAGCGGGCCGGGCCCATACAACATCAACTTCTTTTGCCATCGGCAGCATGAGCCGGAACCGGCAGCGGAGCAGCGCTGGCGCCAGGTACTGTTACCCTATTACGCCGAGTTCGGGGTGGATGCCGCTGCGCCGTCGCGAGCCCCCTCTCGGGCCCCCTTCAATGACGAGCATGCGGCCCTGCTTGCAGAGTTCAGGCCTGCCGTGGTCAGTTTCCACTTCGGCTTGCCCGAGCCCGAATTGCTTGCCCAGGTAAAAGCCACAGGCGCAAAAGTGTTTGCCAGCGCCACCACGGTGGCAGAAGCGCAGTGGCTTGCTGACCACGGAGCCGATGCCGTCATCGCCCAGGGGCTGGAGGCGGGTGGCCATCGCGGCCACTTCCTGAGTGAGGATCTCAGCTTGCAGCAGGGCACCTTTACCCTTCTGCCACAGGTAGTGGCGGCAGTGGATCTGCCTGTCATCGCCGCCGGGGGCATAGTCGACGGCAAGGGGATCAAGGTTGCCTTGGCACTGGGGGCCAGCGCAGTCCAGGTGGGAACGGCGTTCCTCTGTTGCCACGAGGCGACGACCTCGCCCCTGCACCGTGCGGCGCTGCAGGGGAGGCATGGCCAACACACCGCACTGACCAATCTGTTCAGCGGCCGTCCGGCGCGGGGGATAGTCAACCGCTTGATGCGGGAACTCGGCCCCCTTTCGGTGCTGCCGCCAGACTTCCCGTATGCCAGCGGCGCATTGGCTCCGTTGCGTGCCGCAGCCGAAAAGGCGGGTGACAGCGGTTTCTCGCCACTCTGGGCCGGGCAGAACATATCGGGTTGCCGCTCCATGGCGGCAGCCGAGCTGATCGCTGCCTGGGTTGCTGAGGCAGGACTGGTCTGAGCGTCACTTTGCGATTCTCTTCCTTTATATGTGGATTGATATGGTCAGCAACCCTTCGAAGAGGAGACGGGCAGAGAGGAACGGGAGGTAACAGGGTGCAGAATGAGCCCTTTCTGGGTTTGCCCTGTGGGTAAGTCTGTATAAAAACTGTGTTTTGATATGAATAACTAAGAATTGGCATTTTTTTGCAATTTTATTGCGATGAGAGCTTGCCAATGTGATCTATGTCTCTATAATGCGCCTCCATCGACAGGGCAAGCGGCAACGCAAACAAGCCGGTCGGTAGCCTCGAAAAGCCTTTGAAAATAAGGCTTGACTCGAGAAGGCGGTTGAGTAGAATGCCACTCCCGCAGCAGCCAAAAGCTGCGCCGCTCTTTAACAATTTGAATCAAGCAATCTGTGTGGGCACTCACAGCATCGAGCATCAAAAACAATTTTTGATATCAATGTCTGATGAAGTGACCAAAGCAACTTTTAGTTGCAGCAGTTAATTCAGCAATTCATTGAGCCGCTTTTCGAAGCAACCAAACTTAAATTGAAGAGTTTGATCATGGCTCAGATTGAACG
>NZ_JBFODF010000022.1:0-63227 GCF_040908165.1 Aeromonas sp. R6-1 | reverse complement strand
TGTATGGAGATGGTATTCACCTGACAGTTGCCCACAAAAGGGAGTGGTCATACGGCTTCAAACCGGATAACAAAACGGTACCCCTACCGTGTTATCCGGAGTCACCGTATGACCACCAACGAGAAAGTAGCACGTCGCAAACTCAGCCTGCTAGAGCTCGCCAAAGAGCTCAATAATGTCAGCAAAGCCTGCAAGCTCATCGGCTACAGCCGTCAGCAGTTCTACGAAATTCGCCGTAACTACCAGACCTATGGCGCCGAGGGCTTGCTCGACAAACTCCCCGGCTGTAAAGGCGCTCATCCCAACCGGGTCGCTCCCGAGATTGAGCAAGCCATCCTCGATTACTCTCTCACCAGACCAACCCATGGCCCGCTGCGGGTCGCGCAAGAACTGGCTCTGCAAGGCATCAACGTCAGTGCAGGCGGTGTGCGTGGCGTGTGGCAACGTCACGACTTGCTCTCCAAGCATGACCGCTTGTTGCGCCTCGAGAAAACCCACCGGGAGCAGACCATTGAGCTCAATGACGAGCAGATCCGCCTGTTAGAACGCTTCAGCCCCGAGTTTCGCGAACGCCAGATTGAGGTCCACTACACCGGAGAACTGGTGGCGGTTGACACCTTCTTCGTCGGCGCGCTCAAGGGGGTTGGCAAGGTGTATCTGCAAACCGTGCTGGACTGCTACAGTCGCCATGCCTGGGGACGGCTCTACACCAGCAAGCTGCCGGTGACCTCGGTTCATGTGCTCAATGAAACGGTACTGCCGTTCTTCGAAGCCCATGAGGCTCTGGTCTATACCATCCTGTCAGATAACGGGCGCGAGTTCTGTGGGCGCCCAGACCATCATCCCTACGAGCTGTTCCTGCAACTGGAGGGGATTGAGCACCGGACCACCAAGGTACGCAGGCCGCAGAGCAATGGCTTTATCGAGCGGTTGCACCGCACACTGCTGGATGAGCACTTCCGTATCAAGGGGAGGACGACCTGGTATGAGTCGGTAGAACAGATGCAGACAGACCTGGATAGCTACCTGGAACACTACAACACCGAGCGGCCACATCAGGGCAGGATGATGGAGGGTCAGACCCCCTACAGCATGTTCAAGAAGGGTCTGAAATTGATACCGAAGGAAGTGCGCACTAAAGTAGCGTAAACAAGACACCGGTTTGAGGCCGGTGTCAGGTGATAACTAGATCTGTACACTCAACCGCTTCTCACCGGTTGCTCACAAAGCTCCTTACACATTTAAATAGCAGTGAGAGCTTGTACCTGAATGACCTGACCACCGAGTACAGCCTCTCCACTCGAAGGATGATCACTCAACATCTTGACGCTGCCCCAGCCCTCCAAAAAACTCAACAAGTGAGACATATCATATTAATTTTTTAAAAGAAATTTGCTCATTAACCTCACCCCTGATATTTATTATGGTTATATTTTCGGCAGGCATCAGGAGCTACCGAACATGGCGACTTATCCAACTCCTCCAGATGAAGAAAGCAGACTCAAACTACTACACGCCCTCAACATTCTCGATACTCCATCAGAAGAGGTTTTTGACCGCATAACCCGATTAGTTGCACGCATATTAGATGTCCCCATTGCATTGGTTTCACTGGTCGACACTGAGCGACAGTGGTTCAAATCACGGATAGGTATTGATACAAATGAAACCCCGCGAGAAGTTGCTTTTTGTGCTCATGCCATAGCGCAAACAACCCCGCTGATCGTGACAGACACAACGCAAGACTCGCGTTTCATGAGTAATGCTCTCGTAACGGGAAATCCGAATATTCGCTTCTATGCCGGTGTGCCATTACGTAGTATCGGTGGACTATCAATAGGCACATTATGTGCTATCGATTCCAAACCTAGACAATTAAGTCCTGATGAGATAAGCATTCTGATTGACCTTGCCGCACTCGTTAGCAAAGAAATGCAAATGCGTGAAGCGGTGCTTTTGAGTCATGCGCGTTCCGAGCAAGCCATACAAGCCTTGGAGGATGTCGAAGCGCGTTTCAGGACTATATTCGAACGTGCAGGTGTAGGTATTGCGATGGTTGCGCCAGACGGCGGATGGTTGCGTGTCAACGATGCGTTATGCCAAATTGTCGGTTACAGCCAAGATGAGCTTCTCAAGCTCACATTTCAGGATATAACCCACCCAGACGATTTAGATACTGACTTATCCCTGTTACAGCAATTAATTAATAATGATATCGACCACTATCAGCTGGAAAAACGTTACATCACTAAATCAGGACGTTCTGTTTGGATAGACCTGATAGTCACCAAGAAATTGAGCATTAAAGGTGAGCTAGAGTATTTCATCTCAATTATTAAAAATATACAGGAGCAAAAAGAAGCAGAAGCATCCTTGGCTAAGTTACATAAAGAATTGGAGAGTCGAGTAGAAACAAGAACAAAAGACCTACAATTAGCTAATGAAATGCTGTCCGCCTCTATCGCTCAGCAGCTTCGGTTTGAGCAGGAATTACGTAGACGCGAAGCTGAATTGCAAATGGTGCTCCAAAACGCGAACGATGCTTACGTATGCATTGATCACCACGGTGTGATCCGCGACTGGAATCAACAAGCAGAACATACATTCGGTTGGAGCCGCGAAGAGGCAATTGGCCGCCCACTGGATGAAACGATCATCCCGGCCTCAATGCGTGAGGCTCATCGTGCAGGGTTGGCACGCTATCTGGCTACCGGTAAGCACCATGTCCTCAATCAACATATCGAGCTGACAGCGGTACACCGCAATGGCATGACCTTACTTGTTGAAGTCCGAATTAGCTCTTTATTTATTGATGGGAAAACAATTTTTAGTGCGTTCCTGCATGATATCACGGAGCGAAAAAAGGCCGAGGCAATCCACGAATTCGAAGCCACTCATGACGCGCTAACTGGATTGTATAACCGGCGTGCTATGTTCAACTTGTTGCCAGCAGCAATAGCCCGCGCCAAGCGGACTCAGACATCTTTAGCGTTATTTTATATCGACCTTGATGGCTTCAAGCAAATCAACGATACACACGGTCATGAAGCCGGCGATTCCGTATTACGTGTCATAGGAACTCGCTTACAGGAAAGTATTAGACAAACAGATACAGCAGTACGTTTAGGCGGTGACGAATTTACGATCGTGTTGGAGGACGTTAAGCACGGGACTCCCGATGTCAATATGCTGGCGCAGAAGATATTGGAGGCCATCCAACAGCCGATACAACTCGATTCAACAACAGCTGTTATCAGTGCCAGTATCGGCATAGCAATCCATCATGCTGACGATATAATCAATGCCGTTCAACTGATTAGCCAAGCTGACTCTGCGATGTACGAAGCCAAGAAAGCAGGGAAGGCTCGTGTTTGCGTACATAAGTGACAATATGCTGACATAATAACGGTGTCTGACAATCAAGTCAGATACCGCTTATCGTTATTGAGTCACCTGAGAACCAGTTTTCGCTAATTCCCTCCACCAACTGCCACAACCTCACCTACCGTGCCTTCCTGGCCCGCTCAACCGCTTCTCACCGGTTGATAACAAAACCTCTCTACTGATGACAAAAGCCCATCGCCGATGATGGGTTTTGCGAAAAACTACCTGCCAGCCAATTCGTCACGCCGTGTCGCGGACTGTTTGGATAATCCGCGACACGGCTATTCCCCTTGTTTGATGATATGCACGAACACGACAAGATTGCTCAACGCCTCGGTATGCTTCTCACCCGCCTGTACAGCGGTGAGAAACTACACCTGAGGGTTTTTTTCCCAAATCGATGCAGCTTGAATTGAACTAACTGAGGACTTGGTGATCTGATCACCACCATCCTTTTCAAGTCTGCATCATGGGCACGTCGCTTCACTCCATCACCAACTGGCCTAAATACAACAAGTCTTTGATTAATCGTGGTTCACTCACCTTCTGGGTTGATGCCGATCTGGCCATCTGTTGCTCCTGGTGTGAACTGCCTTGTTGCGATAGGGAGAACGTGCAGGCTGCACCGTTTGACGGGACGGGTGGCAGCATTTGAGTCATGTTGTCGCAGCCTACCCAAAGCCAAGGCAAGGCGCAATCGGTGAATGCGTGATGGGCGCAGATAGGGGGCAGCTTAAGGCGGACATGCTGTCTGGGATTGCCGCCTCGGCGCGGCAGTGCGCCAGCAGCTGGTCGCCCGTCATGGGACGCCCGAGCAGATACCCCTGTAGGGTGTCGCAACCGAGCAGGGTCAGCAGGGCGCGCTGTTCCTCGGTTTCTACCCCTTCGGCCACGATGCGCATCTCTAGGGCTTGGCCCAGGGCGATGATGGCACCGATGATGGTGGCATCGTCCCCCTGTGGCGCCAGCGTGGTGACGAAGCCCCTGTCTATCTTGAGCTCGTTGGCGGGAAAGCGCTTGAGGTAGAGCAGGCTGGAGTGGCCGGTGCCGAAGTCGTCGATGGAGATGCCAAGCCCGAGCTCGGCCAGGCGGTTGAGGATGGCCAGGCTCTCCTCGGCGTTCTCCATGGCGGTGGTTTCGGTGATTTCCAGAGTCAGGTGACGGGCCTCCAGCCGAT
Organism: Aeromonas sp. R6-1; assembly: GCF_040908165.1. Taxonomy (NCBI): domain Bacteria; kingdom Pseudomonadati; phylum Pseudomonadota; class Gammaproteobacteria; order Aeromonadales; family Aeromonadaceae; genus Aeromonas; species Aeromonas sp. R6-1. The sequence goes on along the minus strand of NZ_JBFODF010000022.1, from coordinate 58,666 downwards.
GGCGGGCGAGGGCGGATTCCACCTCTTCCAGCAGGCCGGGGCTGGCCAGCTGTATGGTGGAGAGATTGACGGCCACGTTCCAGTCCGGGTGTCCCGCGTCACGCCAGCGGCTCATCTGGCGGCACGCCTCGTCGATGACCCAGTTGCCGATGGGAATGATGAGTCGGCTCTTCTCCGCCAGGGGCAGGAAGCGGGCCGGCGAGATGGCCCCCAGCTGCGGGTGTTGCCAGCGCAGCAGGGCCTCGGCACCGACCACCTCGCCGCTACGGGCAGCGTATTTGGGCTGGTAGTGCAGGGCGAGCTCCCCCCGTTCCAGGGCGTGTTGCAGCTCCTGTTGCAGCAGGAACTGCTGGTGGGCGTTGGCATTCATGGCGCTGTCAAAGTAGTTGTAGTGGTTGCGCCCCCGCTCCTTGGCGTAGTACATGGCGGCGTCGGCGTTGAGGGTCAGCTCGTGCAGGCTGGTGCCATCCTGGGGGTAGACCGCAATGCCGATGCTGGCGGTGATGTGCAGGCTGTGGTGCTCCCACTGATAGGGCTGTGCCAGGGCGGCCAGCAGACGCTCGGCGAAGGCAGTGGTCTGGCCGACATCCCCCGGCGCCAGGGCCAGTACGAACTCATCCCCCCCGAAGCGCGAGGCGGTGTCATTGGGGCCAAGCAGTGCGGAGATCCGCTCCGCCACTTCGACCAGCAGCAGATCTCCGGTGTGGTGGCCGTGGGCATCGTTGATGATCTTGAAGCCGTCGAGATCGAGAAACAGCAGGGAGAAGCTGCGCTGGCTGTGCTGACACTCCTGAATGCGCTGCTCCAGGCGGTCGGCGAACAGCAACCGGTTGGGCAGCCGGGTCAGGCTGTCGTGCAGCGCCAGCTTGAGCAGCTCGTTGTGGGCCTGGTGGAGGGAGGTCGAGAGGCGCGCCGCTTGGGCATCCAGCATGGAGAGCACCAGGGCGATGGCGAACACCGCCAGGGTCACGATGATGACCACGGTCGCCAGCCACTGGGTATCGAGCCCGGTGTAGAGGGCGCCGCACAGGCTCCCTTCCGGAAACTGGGCCGCTGCCATGCCGGTGTAGTGCATGCCGATGATGGCGGCCCCCATGACGAGGGAGGCGCAAGCCTTGCTGAAGAAGGCGCGTGGGCTGCTGTTGCGCAGCCTGAACGCAATCCAGAGGGCGGCCCCCGAGGCGAGCACGGCGATGAGGATGGAGAGGACGAAGAGCCCCCTCTGGTAGTTAATGCCGGGCATTATCTTCATGGCCGCCATGCCGATATAGTGCATGGTGGCGATCCCGGCCCCCATCAGCACGGCCCCGAACAGGATCCGGCCCCAGGGGAGCTGGGGGCGGCTCACCAGCCAGAGGGCGAAGGCCGACGAGCCGATGGCCGCGACCAGGGAGAGACCGGTGAGGGGGAGATCGTAGCCGAGCGCGATGGGCAGGTTGAAGGCGAGCATGCCGATGAAGTGCATGGACCAGATGCCGAGCCCCATGGCAAAGGCGCCCCCCGTGAGCCACAGAACGGCGGCCCTTCCCTGGCTCTGGCTCACCCGGCTCGTCATGTTCAGCGCCGTGTAGGAGGCGAGCACCGCCAGCAGGATGGAGAAGAACACTAGGTCGTGGCTGTAATAACTGTCGAGCATGGGGTGGGTCGCGGTCACTTGATTCACTCTGGGATGGATAACGGCCTGAGCCATGGCTTGGCTGGAGAGAAAAATCGGGCTGAGGATTTTACACAAGAGGCGTCACAAACTGTACAGAGATTCGCACCAAAATGAGCCCAGGATCAGAGTAAAAACACTGAATTTACCCCTTGATGGCAATTTCCTCCGCCCCTTGTCCGAAGGCGGGTTCCAAATTTTCCCGCGTGAAAAGCAGGGGTAAAGATGAATGTGAAGTTCCCGCTCAGTGACACTCGCTAGCCCACTGCCAGCTTGGCGACCTCTTTCCACATGAAGGAAGGCATTGGTGTCATAAGGCGCCATCCAATGTTCAAAAATGATACGCGAAGGGCGTTGTTCCCAAATCGATGCAGCGTGAATGGAACTAACTGAGGACGCAGTGATCTGATCACTACCATTCCCTTCAAGTCTGCATCATGGGCGCGTCGCTTCACTCCATCACTAACTGGCCTCAATACAACAAATCTTTGATTAAGTGTGGCTCGCTCACCTTCTGGGGTGATGCCGAGGTCATGAACAACTGGTTCCACCACGACCATCACGGACGACGGTGCCGCAGCCAGCTCTACACCGACCAGACCATCTCAACCTTCCTGATGCTCAAGGGGATTTTTAACCTCACGCTTCGCGCAACTCAGGGGCTACTCGACTCCTTGTTCGAGTTGATGAATGTGCCGCTGTGCGCACCGGACTATAGCTGCGTAAGCAAGCGGGCCCGCACGGTAACGGTGGCCTATCGGCAGCCGGCCAAGGGGCGTATCACCGACCTGGTCATCGACTCGACCGGTCTGAAGGTATTTGGTGAAGGCGAGTGGAAGGTCAGAAAACACGGCGCCGAGAAACGGCGAGTGTGGCGCAAGCTGCATCTGGCGGTGGACCCGGCAACCCACGATATCGTGGCAGCAGAAGTGTCACTGGAGAATGTCCATGATGCCGAGGTGCTGCCAACCTTACTCAATCCACTGCGGCGTAAGCTGGGCCGGGTTTATGCGGATGGCGCCTACGACAGCAAGGCCAGCCATCAGCTTATCTCGTACAAAGGGGCGACAGCCTGTATCCCACCTCGCAAGAACGCTGGCCTATGGGAAAAGGGACATCCAAGAAATGAGGCTGTGCAGGTAATGCGCAAGGAAGGGCTGGCGCACTGGAAGAAGATATCGGGGTATCACCGTCGCTCGCTGGCGGAAACAGCGATGTATCGGTTCAAGCAGTTGCTGGCGGGGAAAATCAGTCTGCGAACATACAACGGTCAGGTAGGGGAAGTGATGGCGTATGTTGGAGCAATAAACAAACTGAACAGCCTTGGTCTGCCCGTCAGACAGCCCTGAGTGTAGCGGTCACTTGGGGCTGGGGAAGCTGTGCTCTTACAACTGATTTGGGCAACAACGCCCCGGTTGATAACAAAACCCCTCACCTGATGACAAAAGCCCATCGTCGATGATGGGTTTTGCGAAAAACTGCCTGCAATCCAATTCGTCACGACGTGTCGCGGCCTGTTTGGATAATCCGCGACACGGCTATTCCCCTTGTTTGATAGTATGCACGAACACGACAAGATTGCTCAACGCCTCGGTATGCTCCTCACCCGCCTGTACAGTGGTGAGAAGCTACACCTGAGTGATCTGGCCACCGAGTACAACGTCACCGTGCGCACCCTGCAGCGGGATTTCAATCAACGCCTCAACTATCTACCGATAGAGCACCGCAGCCAGCAATACTGGCTGGATCCTGAGTTTCTCAATCACAAGAACGACAGAAAACTGCGAAAGCTGGCCGAACAGTTGGGTATCACCGACCTGTTCCCCCGCGCCAGTGAACATCGTCTGGGCCAGGTGCTGGACAGAGACACCCCAAGCCTCTTCGCCATCAAGGGATTCGATGCCCAGTCTACCGACTCACTGAGCCACCAGTTACCGGTATTAGAGCAGGCAATGACCCAGCATCTGCAATGCTGGCTCATCACCAAAGACCAGCGCAAGCAGCTGTTTAGCCCCTATCAGCTCGTCAACTACAAGGGCACCTGGCACTTGGTCGGCGTCAGCGAGGGGAGATTGCAAGCCTATCCGCTGAGCAACATCACACTGGTTGAGCTATCGCAACAGACCTTTACCCGTGATGCGCTCATTCAACGACAAATCGATACCGACCCGACGCTCTGGCGCTCCGGCATGATCGAGGTGCTCCTCAAGGCCAGTGCCGCCATCGCCATCAACTTTCAGTATCGCCCGTTGCTGCCTGAGCAAGAGATTGTCAAAACCCTGGATGACGGTGCGCTGTTATTGAGCAGTCGCGTACTCGATGCCAATCAAATTCTGCCCGTCATCAAATCCTGGATGCCGGGGCTCACCGTGATCTCGCCCGGTTTTATCCATGAGCAGATCGTCCGTGAGTTACGCCATCTATTGACCCTGATGAGTCAGGCTCCACCCTGATTCATTTGTGACAAAGATCCCAGTTTATACATCTGGCGACAGCGCCTGACATGCCGCGACACCACCTGTCGCCGCAGTTTTGCATTGTCGTCAACCATCAAGCAGTAGCAATCCAAGGAGTGATGCATGAGTAAAATGATCCAAATGAAAGAGTCCACCGCAAAGCGCGAGGTGAAGCAGGAATACGGCCTGACCGAAACGGATGGCCAGGCTTTCTGGGATCGGGTGAACCGGGTGATCGGTGAATCCCGAGAGGAAGTCGATAATGAAGACCGCGTTCCTGCCGGATATGAAGTATATCGATAACGTCAACGCGTACATGTTAGTTGGTCATTAGTTGACTCCTGTGAGCGATATCTGCCACGAAACGCTCGTAACGACAAAGCGGCCAGTTCTACTGGCCTCTTTTTTTTGGACCGTTCGACAGCACAGGCTGAGATCACACCAGTGAGCAATACCGGGGTAATCCCCGCATGGCTAGGCACCTGTATCGCGGTTTAGCGACCCAATGAGCCGTTTTGGCTGCGCCGCCCTCCAAACCTCCGCAACAAGATCATCCTGGCCTTCTCGGCCTGCTAAAACGTTCCTCCCCTTGCTGCCTGCTTTTGACACCGGATCCCATAAAGCAAGGGGGCCAGTTCGCACTGGCCCCCCTTACTCTTAAAACTGCTCGATGTGTGTCGTCTCCTCCGGTGTTTCAGATGTGGGGGGGACGCTGATGCTACCGGTCTTGCTGTTTGAGAATCGGCTAAAAACTCGCTTTGATGGTTCGCGTTTTGGCTGCGAGCCCTTCAGGCTGCCACTCTCTCCGGCATGGCTACTGATAACCTCACCAGCACCACCAAATAATCTATTCAAATAGAACGAGTAAACGCTACTATCCAAACCCGCTACCTTGATATCTTTTACATAGCGGTCTGGTGCATACCTCTCAAGATACTGGTTATCGGACAACCATGCTTTAACAGCATTACCCATGCTCGGAACCAGTTTGTCGAAGTGCTCCTTAAAGATGTAACACCGTTCGCCTTCTATGAAGCCCAGGAGCTCCCTTGTTACTACGGCTGGCTTGCCAAGATGAATTTTATGTCGTTGGAGTGCTACCGTATTCATGAATTGGGTAGCGGCACGGGTGACGTCATCCAGTTGATCCTCCAAGGACGCAACCCAGCGATTGGCACCCTCAAGCACGGCGGCCTCCACCTCACTCTTCGTGAAGGGCAACACCCCCAGCTCGATACCATACAAGCCGGTAGCCAGCGTTAAAGCGAAGAAATCCAGGCCACGACGAACCAGAGGTGAATCCATCGCGCCATCGACCATCTGCATCAGGCGCTCGGCACACTCATGAACCCGGTTGCGAACTAACTCTTGCAAAGCCTCATAAGAAGTGGCCTCCGGCAAGTTCAACAGCCCTTGTGCCAAAGCCGGAAGGGCTGTGCCGTAGTATTGACCACAGGCCGCCTTGAGTTGGTCAATCCGGGCTTTGGCTTGGGCCAGGGTTTCGTCGGGCAGCCTGGCATCATCCTGCAGGATCTCGATATTAAGCATCCGGACACGAGCACCTGAGTTTACAGAGTCACGCAGTTTGCGCAAAAAATCATCAGCGCTCATTTCGCCCGTCGAGAAAATGCAGAGCGCCGCTGTATTTTGGGCTTCAATCAGAGAGCCGTCTTTTTCACAGCGCCCTTTGCTCTGCCCATTTGTCATCGCATACATGAGCGAGCTGAAATTCTTCCCGGTGAACGAACCCAACTCGTCAAGTACCAACCCCATCCCATGGTGCATTTCAATGAGTGATATCAATGCATTGAAAGTATTGTGCCATTTTCTAATAGCAGAATTACCATCCTCACTAGGGTCAGTAGCCCGTCCTACTGTGCTCTGAGCCAGCATCGCTAGAGTCGTTTTCCCCACGGAGCTCAGGCCATGAACATGAACTATCGTTGAGGACTTTTGCAGCAGGTTTATCAACACATTGGTCAGCATCGCCAATATCGAAAACACCATTATCGGGAACTGCCGTACTGGCTCCGCGACATTCCGTTTCCAGGCTTCCAATGAATCTCTAGAACTCAGTTGCCCAAGCTGCTTGCGAAGTCGATATCGGTACTGCTTTGCTGGGTGACCATCTTCGCGGCTCAGGGTAGCTTCATGAGTCACATAGACCTGTTTTTCAGGCACAAAACCTGCCTGTTCCACCAAGTAAATGGACTTCATCAGCTCCATCTTCGCGCAGCCAAGCATAAAGCGCATTAGTAGGCTCTCTGTTCCTTGGTAGTAAGCGAGTCGGTAAGAGCTCAGCGTTGTCTTGACTTTTTTCAGGTCGTTATGAATGTCCTTCAGGGATAACTGGAAGGTAACTACGCTGCCATCGGGAGCAAGGCAAGCCAGCTCCACGGCTTCAAGCCGACCGTCTTTGTCCAGGTATGTGGCTATTGGCAATGTGACTCCCTCAAAAACCTCGGAGGGGGATTTACCAGCCATGAACATGACCTTGCCCTCAGGAGTGATCTTGAAATTTTCAGGGATAAATGGTGAGCCCAGCCACGCTGTCAACTCCTTGATGCAGTAAGGTGACGAGGAGCCATCCCGCAAAACTAGACACTCATCCGGCTCTTTACCCTTATTGAGGGTTTGCCCCTCTTCAGAAGCATAAAAGGCGGCATGCATGTGCCTAACACGGAATGCCTCCAGCTCTTGGTCTACCTGCGCTCTTGTACAGTAATCATCATGAGGTTGCTCATCATGCGTTACCGACACCAGTAACGGCTGCGATCCAGGAGCGACCGTAGGGATCGATTCTGGCGCAGATGCCTCCTGATTCGAGTCCGGTACCGAGTCTGTCGGCGGTACAACCTGACTTATCTTCCTATTAAGATATTCTTGAGTCCTTGGAAGACGGGAAAAACGTCCCAGTGGGTTATCACTATTAGTTCTGGGTCTACGCATAATTCTTTATGGGGGAGTCTCCTCCCCCACTCTCCAAAAAAATTGTTAACAGGTGATGCGTGGGAGGTCCCACGCGGTGTGTAATTCGTTGACGGCCTTAACCAGCGTGGTATCGTGGAGACGTGCGTATCGCTCAGTCATTTTCGGCGAGCTATGGCCTAGGACTTTTTGCAGTACATCCAGCGAGCAACCTTGGTTTAACAGCGATGTAGCGACGGTATGGCGGGCGTCATGCATGCGCACTCCTGATAGTCCGCAATCATTGCAGACCCGGTACCAATACCGCCGAGGTTCGGAAATCTGAGAGACACTATCCTGGCCTCTAAAGAGCAGACCGGTTGTGCCATGGCGCTGGAATTGGAGTTGAATCAACTCCAGCGCGAAATGATTAAGTGGTATGAGCCTTTCTCGACCAGACTTACTGGTGGGCAAATACGCTATCTTTCGATTGAGATTACAATCTTGAAGCTTTAGCGCTCGGGCCTCACCCAGCCTGCACCCTGTTGCAAACAGGAACAGCAGAAGCCTAGCTTTTTCATCGTCGATGTCTTTCATCAAACGATGGACCACCTTATTCACCACCTCATCAGGCAACCCCTTGGGTGGCAAAACAGCTTCATGCTTTGCCGGAATACCTGCTGCTGGCGAGGACTTGAGAATGCCACGCTCTACAGCGAAGGACATGATGGCCTTTACCTGTGCCAAGTAGCGGTTCCGCGTGGCGACAGAGCACGTTTTATTTGATTCTGTAAGAAAATCCTCGATGTCGAAACGGGTTACTCTGTTTAATGGCTTGTGCCCTAGAGCTGCCACGATCGGCTTTACCCGAGACTCGATGGTTTTATGTGACCGATGAGTTGCTCGTACTGAAGGCAGGTATTTATCATGTATAAACTGTTCTACTGACAAGCTCGAAAGATAGGTTTGGTTGAATCCCACAGGATCCAGTACAAACTCCGCTTTTAGCTTTCTTGCCTGCTCACGTATCTCTTTAACGCTGACTTCGTCCGTGCTCGCAATTTTTAACCGATAACGGACTTTATTTTTGGTGAAACTAAGACAACCAACCTTGCGACCAGTGGCATAAGTAATCCACGTAAGGGAACGCTCGTATTTATCTTTACTTTCACGCTGCTTTGAACTGCACTCCTCCAACTTGGTACTATCTACAGTTGGAGCTACAGCCTGTTCGAGCATCGCACCTCCTATCATCTAGAGCCCCCACCGTGGTGACTCATGACAAGAATGTTGGACGAAGAAAAACCGAAATGGAAGACCAGCTCCAGAGCGTAACCATCCGATAATGCCTTATAAAAACAGACTACCCTGCACATGGTATGTTTTATGCATGGTGTTTTTCTCTTGTAGCAGTTGAATCGAAATCAGTTTTTGCCCCCCTCTAAAGAATCAGAAAATCACAACTCAATAGAGTCCAATTTTTGACAGAAAAATATTTTTATTTTTTTTCCGTCCCCCGATGCTCTGCTCGCTTTATGAGCTAAAACACCACATTGAGCACAAGTATTTACTTCCCCTACAGCTCTTGCTGTAGGGGGTTATCACTCTTCTTCAAAAGCAGATACGAAAGTTGAGCGACCGGAGGTCCTTCGGTATCGACGCACCAAACCCTGTCTGGTCAATTTCTGGTAACTTTTCAGCGCACAAAAAACATGCACGTTAGTTCATCAGTTTTTTGACAAAAAATGGGCTCACTTGTTGGAGGCTCGGGATGGGTGAGAGAGCGAAAAGGTAATTCTATAAAGGGAAAAAACCTCGATAGAAGAACCTGCCGACAACCGGACCCCGGTGTTGGGTCAGGGACTCCTTGAACACTATCTCGCCACTTAGTTCACCCTATGCAAAAACATGCCAGAATCTGGGCCCACAAGGTTGACACCCCAGTCCAGAAAGGGTTTAATGCGCGCCGTTGCCCAGATAGCTCAGTCGGTAGAGCAGGGGATTGAAAATCCCCGTGTCGGCGGTTCGATTCCGTCTCTGGGCACCAACTATTCCTCCTTAGTTCAGTCGGTAGAACGGCGGACTGTTAATCCGTATGTCACTGGTTCAAGTCCAGTAGGAGGAGCCAAATTCGAAAGGCCCGCTCAGATGAGCGGGCCTTTTTGCATCTGTCATTTACTCACATGCCGGGGCTAGTAGTGGTTTTCGTCCCCATGCCATACGTGTCCGGCCGAGCAGGCCCGGGCGACTTCGTGGCAAGGGTCGTCCGCATGGCGGCGGAAGAAGTGCTGATCCTGTTGCAGCAGGAGCGAACTCATCGAGTGGCTCATGCCAGCCAGTGCCTCGCCGGCGGTCAATCCTGCAACCCGGTGATCTGTGGCCAAATGAGCCAGGACTTTTTCACGACTGTTCATGATCGCCTCCCTCTGTGGATCCGGTCGTAAATTGACCATAGCAGCCGTACTCTGCATACCGCAAACCCGCGCCAGCAAAGGGCTACAGGCAGGTCCCGACCTTCTGCTCCGGCATGAAAAAACCCGCTCATGACAAGCGGGTCTGTTTCACTCAGCTAACCGCCATTGCAGGCCGCCAGCAACAGAGTGGCACCACAGGTGGCGCTGAACACCAGCAAACCCACCTGCAGCACCCCCTCCGGATCCCTCTGTGTGCGTCTCTTGCGAACACGTATCCATCTCGGCTTCATCGAGCCAACTCCATCCAGTTTCCTGCACCCGGGGTGCTGACCTATCCCTGCCCATCCCGGCAGGCGGCTCATCTTTGTCCAGTTGCAGCCCGCCGTCAACCGCGGCGAAACCACACCTTGTACGACACCAACCTCAGGCTCCATCTCTGTTAACAATCTGGAAAACCGGCGTGACCCGCTCCTGCGCCAGGGCTATGATGAGGCCGACGATTTTCCTACCCTCAGGGAGACCCCAGATGAGCAGCCCCTTGCACTATGTGCTGGATGGCATCCATTGCGAGCCACACTTTTTTACCGTGCCCCTCGACCACCAGCATCCCGACGAGGAGGCGACCCTCACCCTGTTTGGCCGCACCCTCTGCCGCAAGGACAAGCTGGATGATGACCTGCCCTGGCTGCTCTATTTGCAAGGGGGCCCGGGCTTCGGCGCTCCTCGCCCGACCGCCGATGGCGGCTGGATCAAGCGGGCCCTGCAGGAGTTTCGGGTGCTGCTGCTCGATCAGCGCGGCACCGGCCACTCCACTCCCATCAGTGCTGACGCCCTGGCGGGGATGACCCCAAGTGAGCAGGCGGATTACCTCGGCCATTTTCGCGCCGACAGCATTGTGCGCGACGCCGAATGCATTCGCGAGGTGCTGAGCCCGGGGCGCCCCTGGAGCCTGCTCGGCCAGAGTTTCGGCGGCTTTTGCAGCCTTACCTATCTCTCGTTGTTCCCGCGGAGCCTGCACGAGGTCTACCTCACCGGCGGCGTGGCACCCATCGGGCGCAGTGCGGATGAGGTCTACCGCGCCACCTACCAGCGGGTGGCGGACAAGAACCGCGCCTTCTTCACCCGCTTCCCCCATGCACAGGCCCTGGCCAACCGGCTGGCCAATCACCTGCACCACCACGACGTGCGCCTGCCCAACGGCCAGCGCCTGACGGTGGAGCAGTTGCAGCAGCAGGGGCTGGATCTGGGGGCCAGCGGCGCCTTCGAGGCACTTTACTACCTGCTGGAAGACGCCTTCATCGGCGAACGCCTCAACCCCGCCTTCCTCTATCAGGTGCAGGCCATGCAGCCGTTCAACACCAACCCGGTGTTCGCCATCCTGCACGAGCTCATCTATTGCGAAGGGAGTGCCAGCAACTGGGCGGCCGAGCGGGTGAGAAGGGAGTTCCCTTCCCTGGCCTGGGCGCCAGGCAAAGATTTCGCCTTCACCGGTGAGATGATCTTCCCCTGGATGTTCGAGCAGTTCCGCGAGCTCATTCCCCTGAAGGAGGCCGCCCACCTGCTTGCCCAGAAAGCGGACTGGGGTCCCCTCTACGACCCGGCGCAGCTGGCCCGCAACACTGTGCCGGTGGCCTGCGCCGTCTATGCCGAGGACATGTACGTGGAGTTTGACTACAGCCGCGACACCCTGAAGGGGCTTGGCAACAGGCGCGCCTGGATCACCAACGAGTACGAACACAACGGCCTGCGGGTCGATGGCGAGCGGATCCTGGATCGGCTCATCCGCATGAACCGGGATCGCTGATCCCGCCGGGTGCACGCCCGCAGCAAGACAACAAGTTCGAGGGCGGCCCATGAGCCGCCCCGCCCATGGAAGCAACACAAAACAACAAGGACACCCATTGGATCATCCGGAAATCTCGGCCGGCTGGCTGAGTCGCCTCTTCTATCGCTGGACCGGCCCGCTGCTGCGCAAGGGGCTGACCCAGCCCCAGGTCAGTCTCGACGATCTCTATCCCCTGCTGCCGGAAGACAGGCGCGACGGCCGCGCCGACGCCTTCCTCGCGCTCACCGCCCGCCAGCCGGTGCGCCCCTGGCCCCTGACCGCCTTTATCTGGCGCCATTACAAGGGACGGATTGGCCTGCTCACCCTGCTGCAACTGCTCGGCATGCTGGCCACCCTGACCAGCCCCTGGCTGCTCAACCACAGCATGACCCAGCTCGGCACCGATGCCACCACCGGCCACAAGCTGCTGCTGGCCCTGGCCCTGTTCGCCTCCGTGCTCGCCGCCGGCATGCTGGCGGAGCACTCCCTGCAACTGGCCCTCAAGATGCACGTGCCCATCCGCCGTCTGCTGGCCGAATCCCTGCTCGCCAAGGTGATGAAGCAGGGTGGCAAGAGCTTCGACGACAGGGCCGGCGGCCGGGTTCAGAACCTCATCAACCGGGACGTGTGGGACATTACTTGGATTCTTGCGGACCCCGCCATGCCGGTCACCATGGCGCTGCAACTCATCGGCACCATCGCCCTGCTGGTGTGGCAGGTGGGCAGTGCCGGTCTGGTGGGCTTCGCGGTGCTGGCCCTGCTGCTGCTCATTTCCACCCGGGTGGTACGGCGAATGAACCAGCAGGAGCAGCAGCTCAAGCGTCAACAGGACGAGCGCAACGGCATCCTGGCGGAATACATCAAGAAGCTGCGGCTGGTGCGCCAGAACGGGCTTGGCCCCTTCTTCACCCGGGCGGCCAACACCAAGCGCCAGCAGGAATTGGGGGTGCTGGGCCGGGTGCTCAGGCTCGATGCCATCAACGAAGGGCTGATGCTGAGCACTCCCCTGCTGGTGACCCTGGCCACCTTCACCACCTACCTGGCGTCGGGCAACACCCTCACCCTGCCCCAGGTGTTCACCACCATCGCCCTGTTTACCGTGCTGCGCATCCCCATGATGCGACTGCCCTACCTCATCCGCACCCTGATCAACTTCAACACCGGCTTCAACCGGCTGTGCGAGTTCCTGAACAGCCCGGAGCAGCATCGGGAACTCGATGATCCCGCCCTGCCGGCGGGGGCCCTCCACCTGGAAGGCGTCAGTGCCCTGCACCAGCAAAAACCGGTGCTCGAGGGAGCCAACCTCGCCATCGCACCGGGGGAGCTCGTGGGGATCACCGGGGCCACCGGGGCGGGCAAGAGCTGCCTGCTGCATCTGGTTGCCGGCTTTGACAGCGAGTTTGCCGGCAGCATCCGTCGCCACGGCCGGGTTGCCCATCTGGGCCACAAGCCCTGGCTGATGAACGACACCATCCGCAACAACATCCTGTTCGGCCAGCCCTGGCACGTCGAGCGCTATCGTTGGGTGCTCGGCGCCTGCGCCCTCACGGCCGATCTCGCGCTGCTCAGCCACGGGGATCAAACCCTGGTGGGCGAGCTCGGCACCCGCCTCTCCGGCGGCCAGCAGCAGCGGGTCGCCCTGGCTCGCGCCCTCTACGCCCGGGCCGATATCCTGCTGCTGGACAACCCCTTGTCTGCGCTCGACCCCATGGTCGCGGCCCAGGTACTGGAGCAGGGGCTCGCCTTCAAGCCGGGGCCAACCCGGCTCCTGGTGAGCCACGACCCGGATGTGCTGGCCAGGTGCGATCGGGTGATCCGCATCGAGCAAGGGCGCCTGGTGGAGCTCGATGCCCACCAGTTGGCGGATCTTGTCCAGCATCCCCAGCCCACCCCGCCGATCCCCCCTCAGGAGGCGGAGCAGTTCAGCGAGGAGAAAGTGGTGGAGGGCAAGGTGGACTGGGGGCTGTTTGGCTTCATGTGGCAGCGCCTCGCCGCCCCCGGAGCCATCCTGCTCGTCCTGCTGCTCACCCTGGGCCAGGAGGGGCTGCGCATCGCCTCGGATCTCTGGCTCGGCGGCAAGGCCGAGGTGAGCGACGTCACGACCCTGCTCGGCATCTATGTGCTGCTGGGGGCGGGCTCCCTCGCCTGCATCATGGCGGTGCGAGTCATCAACTACAAACTCGGCCTCAAGCTGGCCTGGACCCTGTTTGACGGCATGCTGGGGCGCATCAGCCGCGCCCCCATGGCCTTCTTCGACAAGGTGCCCCAGGGGCGCATCCTCAACCGCTTCGACCGGGATCTGGGGGAGGCGCAAGAGATGCTGCTCTCCATGCTGGTGGGACTGTTCGGCATGCTGGTGTCCGTGGCCTTGCAGGTGGTGGTGATCGGCATCAATATTCCCCTGCTGCTGCTCATCGCCCCCCTGGTGGGATGGGCGCTCTATGTATTACAGCGCCGCTACCGGGCGGTGCAACTCAAGCTGCGGCGCCAGTCCTCGGTGCTGCGCTCCCCGCTCTACATCAGCATCAGCGAGACCATCCGCGGCGCCCCCGCCCTGCGCCTGGCAGGGGCCGAGCGTTTCGCGCTGGACCAGGTGCTGCACCACTATGACAACAACCTGCGCAGCTGGTACACCACCACCTCCATCAACCGCTGGCTCGGCATGCACCAGACCCTGCTCTCCGCCGCCCTGGTGGGGGCCGTGGCACTCATGGTGGCCTTTGGCAACAGCCCGCTGCTGGGGGCGGTTGCCATCACCTATGCCTTTACCGCTTCCGCCATGCTCAACTCCCTCATCCGCACCTTTGCCGAAGTGGAACAGGTGATGAACGCGGTGGAACGGGTGCGCGAATACAGCGAAATAGAGAGCGAACGCCAGGAGGGAGAGGCCCTCGCCACCCCTCACCCCGCAGTGCGCTTCGACAACCTGGGGCTGCGCTACCCCCAGACCAGCCAGTGGGCACTGCACAAGGTGAACTTCGAGCTGGCCCCAGGTGAAAAGGTGGGTGTGTGCGGGCGTACCGGGGCAGGCAAAAGCTCCCTGCTGGGGGTATTGCAGGCCATGTATCCCGCCTCCCAGGGGGAGATCTTCTACGGCAATCAGCCACTGTCACGACTTGCACCGGAGGCGGTGCGCGATCTCTACGACACCGTCTCCCAGATCCCGCTCACCTTCTTTGGCTCCTTGCGGGCCAATCTGGCGCCCCTGACCGAGCATGAGGACGCCATGCTTGAGCAGGCGCTTGCCCGGGTGGGACTGGCCGAGCGCTGCGCCGGGCGGCTGGACGAGGATCTCGACAGGCTACAACTCTCCGCTGGCGAGACCCAGTTGCTGGTGATCGCCCGCATCCTGCTGTCGCGCCGCCCGCTCATCGTGCTGGATGAGGCCACCTCGGACCTCGATCACGGCGGCATGCGCAAGATGGCAGAGCTGCTCTACCGCTACCGGCCGGAGGCCAGTTATCTGGTGATCGCCCACCATCTGGAACCGCTCTTGTCGGTGGACAAGGTAGTGGTGATGGAGGCCGGCACCGTGGTGGAGCAGGGTTCGCCGGTGAGCCTGCTGGCCAACTCCCACTCCCGCTTCCACCAGCTTTTTGCCGGCCAGGTCAACCGTCAAGTGCCCCAGACGGCATGAGCGCCAAAAATAACAAGGGCTGCCCGCGGGCAGCCCTTGTTGCTTGAGGAGAGCCTCAACGCTCCATGATCTGGGTGATGTCGTCCTTGTTGATATGCACCTCCCGCCCCTCTTCATCGTAATAGCGATACATGCCTGTGGTCTCGTCCAACCTGGGTTTGCTGTCGGTGGCAATCATCTTGCCATCCTTGGTGCTCATGATGTATTGGGAGCTGCACCCCGCCAATCCCAACAGACAAATCAGCATCATCACAGCTTTCATCACTCTCCCCTTCTTCACGCTCACCCTGGCGGTGATAGGTGAAGCCTAGCTCAACCGGATGGCCCGTTTACCTTGATTGCAGCAACAGGATTCACAGAAAGAATCCACCTGCTATAGCCATTGAAAATGATCTATCAAGAAAAGAAAGACCGGACATCTGTCCGGCCTGCTCTGGATTATTAGTTACTTGCCCGGCTTGCGCTCGCCGGTGACGGTGGGGTTGGCCGGATCCATGCTCCACTCGAACCAGCCGCCGTCGTAGACGCTGATCCGCTTCCAGTCCATCAACCAAGCGTAGAAGAACGCCTCGGAGGCGCGCCAGCCGGTGCCGCAGTAGAAAGCGGCCTGCTGGGTCGGCTCGATATTCCACTCATCCCACATGGCGAGGATCTCGCGGGCGGGCTTCATGGTGCCGTCCGGGTTGTGGAAGTCGCTCATGCTGTTGGCATCCACCCCGCCATGACCCCATCTGGCCCCGGGAATGTCCCCCTTGGGCTTGATGTAGCTGTAGCCCGAGGTATTGCCCACGAACTCGTCCCAGGTGCGCACGCTGACCAGGGCGCCGTCCGGCTGCTTGAGCAGAGCCTTGGCCTGGTCAAGGGTGGTGTAGTACTCGGGATGGACCGGGATGGCCACGCCAAACTCCTTGGCCGGGGTGAACTTGTTGGCCAGCCCGGTCTCGGTGCGCAGATGCTGCACGAACCAGGCCTCCAGCCCGCCATCCAGCAGTCGCACATCCTCGACCCCCGCATACATCATCAGATGGGCCGCACGGGCCGCCGCCATGGTGTTGCGACCATAGAGGATGACGGTGGTGTCATGACGGATGCCGTTCTCCAGCAGCAGCGCCTTGAGCGCCTCGTCAGAGACCTTGTTCCACAGCGGCTCCCCTTCCAGCCGGTTGGTGTCGATGTAGCCGGCTCCCGGAATGTGGCTCAGCAGATAGGCCTTGGGGGATCCCCAGTCCACCTCGAACACCTTCCACTCCCCCTTGGGGGCGGCGATGACCGGTTTGCCTGCCTGCAAGTCTGCCAGCCAGAGCGGATGGACCAGCTGCTGCCAGCGTGCCAGATGCTCCCGGGGCGCCTCTTTCCATCCCTGCAGCTCGAACAGCTGCTTGATGCCCTGCTGGCGCAGCAGACGGGCCACCTCGGCCACCTCGCGAGGGGTGCCATAGAGGGCGACGGGTTTGTCGGCCTTCAGCCCCTTGCTCGCAAGCGCCACAGGCCACTCCTCGTCACTGTATTTCCACTCTGCGGAGAGCAGCTCGGCACCGGCCACATGACCCCCCTGCTTCTCCCCGTCCATGGGCCAGCCCTGATAGAAATAGCTCGGGCGGGTATCCAGGATCACCGCCTCCTTCCCCTTGGCATCCGCTAGGGAGAGCGGGGGCAGCTCGGCGGCCAGCGCGGGCCAGGCACACCAGAGCAGCAAGGCGGTCAGGCAGCTTCGCCACAGTCCAGTCATTCGTTTCATGATGTCGTCTCGATGCATAGTGAAGAGAGTTAAAAAATGGAGCGGCCCAGGCGCTCGGCCAGCAGCTCCAGCGCCGCCGTCCCGGCCAGGGAGTTGCCCGCCTTGTTGAGCTCGGGTGACCAGACGCAGATGGAAAGCTCTCCCGGGATCAGCGCCATGATGCCGCCCCCCACCCCGGATTTCCCCGGCATGCCAACCCGGTAGGCAAAGTCGCCCGCCTCGTCATAGAGGCCGCAGGTGGCAAGCAGGGCATTGACCTGCTTGGTGGTCCGGGCCGGCAGCAGGGGCGTGCTCTCGCCAAGAGGGACGCCCCGGTTGGCCAGATAGACGAAGGCTCGTGCCAGATCGACGCAGCTCATGCGGATGGCGCAGGCATTGAAGTAGCTTTGCAATACCTTGTCCACCTCGTTCTCGAAGTTGCCATAGGCCTTCATCAGATAGGCGATGGCGGCATTGCGGGCGGAGTGCTGGTACTCGGAGCGCGCCACCACCTGATCCGCCATGATGGCCGGGTTGCCGCACAGGCGGCGCACCAGCTCCAGAGTGCGTTGGCGGGGAGCGGTGAGCCGAGTTTCCAGCAGATCGCTCACCACCAGGGCACCGGCGTTGATGAAGGGGTTGCGGGGAATACCCTGCTCGAACTCCAGCTGGACGAGGGAGTTAAACGGCTGGCCGGAGGGCTCCTTGCCCACCCGGGCCCAGATCTCCTCCTCCTGATAGAGGGTCAAGGCCAGCGTGAGGCTCAGGGCCTTGGAGATACTCTGGATGGAGAAAGGCTCGAAAGCGTCACCTGCGGTGAACAATTCCCCTTCAACGGTACAGACCGCGATCCCCAGCCGGTCGGCAGGCACCTGGGCCAGGGCGGGAATGTAATCGGCCACCTTCCCCTGCCCGAGCAGCGGACGCACCTCTTCCAGGATGCCGGCCAGTAATTCGGATGACAACACCATTGGCTATTCCATGACGTGAAACGAGGCGGGGCCAGCCCACCGACAAAAATCCCGCCGGCGGCGGGATTTTCTATCTGCCCGGGAGGCAGTCAGATATCAGGCCGGCTCGCCGTACCAGAGATCGAACAGCTCGGTGACCACCACGGCCTCCAGCCCTTTGCCTTGCAGCCAGGTCTGAACGGCGGAACGGTCTTCGTCGGTGCACTTGCCGAGCTGCTGGGTGCAGATCATCCCTTCCCAGGCCAGGTGACCCGAGCCGGCGAAGGCCAGCTTGCGAGGCTCAATCACCTCGTCGATCAGCGCATCGACCACGGCATCAATGGTCTCTTCGGCGGTGCCGACCGGGAAGTTGAAACTGATGTCGAACCCCATTTCCTGGAATTCATCGACGCGCAGTTTCTTACGCAGACGGCGGCTACGGTTGGCCATGATAGCTCCTTAGTTGATACGTTGACTCAGTTGACTCGTTTGAAAATCAGATCCCAGACACCGTGGCCCAGACGATGGCCACGCTGCTCGAATTTGGTCAGGGGGCGCCAGTCGGGACGGGGCACCCAGTTGCCGGTGGCGGAGGTGTTCTCGTACCCCTCGGCGGCACTCATCACCTCCAGCATGTGCTCGGCGTAGTTCTCCCAGTCGGTGGCCATGTGGAAGACGCCACCGATGGCAAGCTTCTGGCGGATATCCTGGGCAAAGGCAGGCTGCACGATGCGGCGCTTGTGGTGGCGGCTCTTGTGCCAGGGGTCCGGGAAGAAGAGCTGCAGGCAGGAGAGAGAACCGTTCGGGATCATGTGCTCCAGCACTTCCACCGCATCGTGGCAGATGACGCGCAGGTTGGTGACGCCCGCCTCCTGGGCGGTGCCAAGGCAGGCGCCCACACCCGGAGAGTGCACCTCGATGCCGATGAAGTTCTTCTCGGGGGCGTTCTTGGCCATCTCCACCAGGGAGGCGCCCATGCCGAAACCGATCTCCAGCACCACGGGTGCCTCGCGGCCAAACAGGGCCACCATGTCGAGCGGCTCTGGTGCGAAATCGATGCCCATGACCGGCCAGAGCTCTTCCAGGGCCTTCTCCTGCCCTTTGGTCAGGCGGCCTTCGCGACGGACGAAGCTGCGGATCTTGCGCATGAACTTGCCGTCTTCGTTAAACACATCTTGGGTCACAGACATAGTAAATTGCTCGTTATTGCATCGCTCTGGAACAGAGCCGACATAAATGGATCGCTCGTTATTGCATCAGTTCGCAAAAACAGGGGAGCGAATTATCCCAAGATAGGCACAAGGCGCAAGTGTTTCCCACAACAAATCCCCCGGGACTGCCCACATCCACCGGCAAGGTTGACAAATGCCACCCCCTTCACAGAATCTGCCGGACGTCAGGTTCATCCTGATGCGGAAAAATAAAACCATATACAACAAAGGATTGCAGTATGAAGAAAACCCTGTTGGCCCTCGTCCTGCCTGCCCTGCTGGCCGGTTGCAACCCCTCTGACAACGACTCCCAACCCCCTGCCCCCGCCGCTCAGGCCCATGAATTCCTGGTGCAACTGAGCTCTGGCGCAGAAGGGATAGGCGCTCGCCCCACTGGCACCGAGGCCGAAACCCGCGCCGCCGCCTGGATCCAGGATCACCTGGCCGGCTGGGGTTACGAGGTGCAGAACCAGCCGTTCACCTACACCCGGGGCGGCACAGACCGAACCTCCCAGAACATCGTCGCCGAGCTCAAGGGTCAGAGCGACAGGGTGATCCTCATCGGTGCCCACTATGACAGCACCGGCGAGAAGAAAGGATCCGAAGGCGCCACCGACAACGGGGCCGGCGTCGCCGCCCTGCTGGCGGTTGCCGAGGCACTCAAGGGAGAGACCCTGCCCTACACGGTGCGCTTCGCCTTCTTCGGCGCAGAGGAGAACGGCCTCAACGGCTCCAAAGCCTATGCCGCCAGTCTCGACACCGACGCCGTCGCCAAGCTGCTGGCCATGGTGAACTATGACACCATCGCCGGGGGTGACATCATCTATGTCCACTCGGCCCACTCCGACGTGGCCGAGTACAACTGCGCCGACCCGAGCCGCTACAGCTTCGATCCCAAGGTGCGCGATCGCCTGCTGGCCATCTCCCAGCAAACCGCCACCCCGTTCGCCATTCACCCCAGCTACAGCGGCTACCCGGAAGGGGAGACCGGCAGTTGGTCCGATCATGCCCCCTTTGCCTGCCTGGGGGTGCCCATCGCCTACGTGGAGGCCACCAACTTCACCATCAACGGGGAAGATGGCTATGACGGCTACTCCCAGAGCACCAATCCGGCGCTGTGGGACTGCTACGACGACGCCACCAAGAGCGCCTGCGACCGGGACAGCGAGACCCAGTGGGGCAAGATCTGGCACACGGAGCATGATCGCCTCGACAAGATGGCCGAGCTCTTCCCGGGCCGGATCGAGCAGCAGCTCGGGGCCAACACCGACCTGATGATCCGCTTCCTCAAGGCACCGGGGCTCTGAGCCCCATCCCGCCCGATGTCCCCCTGACAGGGGTTTTTGCGCCCCTGACCGGGGTCGGGACGATAAAATTCGGGCAGGTGCCAAACCTGCCCTTTTTTATGGATTTTTGTGACAGCCATTGCCTCATTTCTGAAATCTGATACAAACGGATAACCTGGCGGTTGAATGGAGCGACCGCCACCTAGTCAGAGAGAACCCTATGCAGCCGTTTTTTGCCCAGCGCTTCGAGAAGGTCGAGCCTTCCTTTATCCGTGAAATCCTCAAAGTTGCCGCCAATCCGGAGATCATCTCCTTCGCCGGCGGCCTGCCCAACCCCCATCTGTTCCCGGTCAAGGCCATCGAGCAAGCGTGCCAGGACGTGCTGCGCGAGCAGGGAGCCGCCGCGCTGCAATACGCCACCACCGAGGGCTTTGCCCCGCTGCGCCAGTTCATCGCCGATCGCTACCTGAGCCGCCACGGCATGGAGGTCAATCCGGACAACATCCTCATCACCAGCGGCTCCCAGCAGGCGCTGGATCTGCTGGGCAAGGTGCTGGTGAACGAGGGGCAGGATCTCATCATCGAAGAGCCGGGCTACCTTGGCGCCATCCAGGCGTTCTCCGTCTATCAACCGAACTTCAAGCCCATCACCTTGGGTGAAGAGGGGCTGGATCTGGCCGCGCTGGATGCGCTGCTGGAGCAGGGCTCCAGCGCCAGGCTGCTCTACGGCGTGCCCAACTTCCAGAACCCGAGCGGTGTTTCCTACAGCCGCGCCAACCGGGAAGCCCTGGCCGAGCGCCTGGTGCGCCACGATCTGCTGATGGTGGAAGACGACCCCTATGGCGAGCTGCGCTTCGAAGGGGAGCACCTGCCCCCCATCGCCAAGCTGGCCCCCCACAACACCGTGCTGCTCGGGTCCTTCTCCAAGACGGTGGTACCCGCCTTCCGCCTGGGCTGGATGGTGGTGCCGGACTGGCTGCGCAAGAAGGTCACCATCGCCAAGCAGGCCACCGACCTGCACAGCAACGCCTTCAGCCAGCAGGTGCTGCACCGCTTCCTGACCGACAACTCCCTCGACGCTCACCTGGAGAAGATCAAGGAGGTCTATGGTCGCCAGCGTGCCGCCATGGAAGCCGCCCTCGCCCGCCACTGTCCGCCCGGCGTCAGCTACACCCGTCCCGAAGGGGGCATGTTCCTCTGGCTGACCCTGCCGCCCAGCGTCAGTGCCATGGCCCTGTTCGACGAGGCCATCAAGGAGAAGGTTGCCTTCGTGCCCGGCGCCCCCTTCTATGTGCGCCCCGAGATCCAGAACACCCTGCGCCTGAGCTTCTCCTGTGTGGATGAGGCGACCACGGAAGAGGGTGTTCAGCGTCTGTGCCGCGCCCTGGCTCGCATGCTCTGAGCCATCCGGCCATAAAAAAACCAGCGACCCGGTCGCTGGTTTTTTTTTGCCTCGCGCTTTCCTCTCAGCGCCCCTGCCCGGCCAGCTGGCTGACAAACTCCTTCATGGGCATGGGCCTGCCAAACAGATAGCCCTGCAGGAAGGTCACCTCTCGGGCCTTCAGATAGTCGGCCTGCACCTGATTCTCCACCCCTTCCGCCACCAGTTGCAGACCGAGCCGGGTCGCCAGATCGATGACGTTCTCCACGATGTGGCTGGAGAGCGCGTCCGACCCAATCATGCCGACGAAGCTCTGATCGATCTTGAGGAAGTCGACCTGGAAGGTCTGCAGGTAGGTCAGGCTGGAGTGGCCGGTGCCGAAATCGTCGATGGCGATGAAGACCCCGAGGGCATGCAGCTCGGCAAAGAGCCGGTCCGTCGTCTCGTCCGCCACGATGAGCTCGCGCTCGGTCAGCTCCAGCACCAGCTTGATGGGATTCCCCTTGAAGGCGTTGATGAAATCCCGGCAATCTTCCACCAGGCTCAGATCCTTGCAGTGGCTGGCGCTGATGTTGAAGCCGAAGTGGAACCCTCGCGGCAGATGGTGCGCCTTGCCCGCAAACTGTTCGCGCACCTGCGCCATCAGCAGCCGGGTCATGGGCACGATGAGACCACTGTCCTCTGCCAGGGGAATGAAGCGATCCGGCGAGATCATCCCCTGACGGGGGTGTTGCCAGCGCATCAGCACCTCGCAACCGCTCCATTGGCCGTCCTCCCCGTTCACCACGGGTTGCAGATAGGGGATGAACTCCTGCTGGGAGAGTGCCCGTTTCAGCTCCTGGGCCGGCGAAGTCGAACGGCCCATCAGCCAGAAGACCGCCACCCCGAGCAGCAGGCTCAGCAGAGGATAAATAATGACGCCCACCTTGGAGTAGTCCCAGATGTGGGCACGGTACTCATCCACCGACACCGTGGTCACTACCTTGAACGGGTACCTGGTCGAGACCTGTTCGAGATAGCCATTGCGATCCTTGGGGATCAGCTTGTCGGTGAGTTCGCTGTTTCGCAGCAGCATCTCGTTGCCGACCACCAGCCCCAGTGGGGAGTTGCGGCTCAGCATGTCCAGGATGTTGAGCAGGTAGTAGCCGTCGACCCCCACCAGCACGCTGAACTCGCCCACCTCTTCCCGGTAGGCGATGAGGGGGCGATTCGGGGTGACCGGGTTGCCCTTCATCAGGTCGAGCCTGCCCCCGACATAGTCATCCAGCTTGATGCCGCCATCGACCGGGCCATAGAGGGAAGAGCAGTAGATCCGATCCCCCCTGGCCAGGTTGACGCTACGCACATCCGGCACCGTGGCCACCTGATCCCTGAGCCCCTGCACCACCTCGAGACAGGGCCTGCCCAGGCTGCCGGTGAGGGCCGACGCCGCCAACTGGGCATTGTCCAGAGTGCGGTCAAACATGACCCTGGCATGTTCCAGGCGCGCCACCGCATCCTGTTTCACGCCGGTGGCGGTCTGCCAGATGACGATGACGAGCCCAAGGAGCATGGGCAACAGACCGGCCAGCAAGGCACAGAGCAGCCGGACATAGAATTGACGTACCTTCAAACGTCGAAATGGCATAACGGCCCTCATGAACATGGCGAAAAAGCGCTCGAGTTTACCCGCTGGCGCCCGTTTGGCAAGCCGGAATGAGCCCCTGATACCGCCGCGCCACGGCGCCCCCCGTGGTCGCAACGCCCGGCAACCCCGTGGACAAAGGGGGCGGCGTCTTGGGAGACAAAAATCATAATGCTCATAAAAACAGGAGCTTGTCCATCGGGCACCCAGGCTCTAGAGTAGACCCTAGAGCGTCAGGGAGGCAGGACATGAAGATACTGATCACGGGGGGCACGGGGTTTATCGGCCGCCGTCTGGTGGCACACCTCAAGGTGGCGCACGAAGTAGTCGTGCTGACCCGCCAGGGCAGCCGGGCCTACGAGCTGCTCGGCCACGATGTCACCCTGCTGGACAGCCTGGACAGGCTGGATCACCTCAATGACGTGGACATCGTCATCAACCTGGCCGGCGAACCCATCGCCGCCGGACGCTGGAGCGAGTCCCGCAAGCAGTTGCTCTGCAACAGCCGCTGGCTGCTGACCGAACAGCTGGTGGATCTCGTCAAACTCTCCAGCACGCCCCCCAGATTGCTGCTCAATGCCTCCGCCATCGGCTGGTATGGCCGCCAGGATGACGCCCCTCTGGATGAAACATGCCAGAGCCCTCACGACGAATTCACCCACCGTCTCTGTCAGAAGTGGGAGCAGCTTGCCCAGCAGGCCCGCTCGGCCCAGACCCGGGTCTGCATCCTGCGCATCGGCCTGGTACTCGGCATGGAGGGGGGCGCCTTGCCCAGGATGCTGCCCCCTTACCGCCTCGGCCTCGGCGGCCCCATGGGCAGCGGCACCCAGATGATGAGTTGGATCCACGTGCAGGATCTGGTGCGGGCCATGCTGTTTCTCATCGAGCACGGCGAGTGTGACGGCATCTTCAACGGCACGGCCCCGCAACCGGTCAGCAATCGCCGGTTCAGCGAGACCCTGGCCGCCACGCTCCATCGCCCGCATCTCTTCTTCGTACCAGCCCCCCTCCTGCGACTCCTGATGGGAGAGGCGGCGGATCTGCTGCTCACCGGACAGCACGTGCTGCCCGCCCGCTTGCAGCAGGCCGGTTTTCACTTCAGCTTCCCGGCCCTGCCCGGCGCTCTGGACAATCTGCTGCACTCACCCCGTTGACCCAATGACACATCCCGACCGAGGTCGGGATGTGTCGAGCCATCAGAGCAGCCCCTGCCCCAGTCCCCTGAGCCGGTCGCTCAGGGTACCCGCCAGCAGTTGGCGGCGCATGCCCTGTCCGGCCAGGGTCACCAGCACGGCCCCAAGCAGGGGGAGTGCAGCCCAGATGGCCCAGTGGAACTGCCACTGCGCCCCCTCCCACCACCACTGCAGACCGAAGGAGCAGAGCTCCACCACCATGGCAGCGCAGAGCCCTGCCAGGGCACCGCTCGCCACCAGCTCCCAGCGCAACATCTTCTCGAGCAGGGCGCTGCCCGCCCCCAAGGTGCGCATCAGCAGCAGCTCCCGGCGCCGATGGGCCATGCCGGCCTGGGTCTGGGTCAGCAGCACCAGCAGGGCAGCCACCGTCACCAGCCCGAGCATCAACCCCAGGGCGCGGCTCACCTGATCGGAGACCAGGGTGAGGCGGCCTATCAGATCCTCCACATCGATGAGGCTCACCGTGGGGTGGCGGCGGATGAGTTCCACCTCTGCCCCTCGCCCCTCTGGCGGCAGACGATAGCTGCCGAGCCAGGTCTGGGAGAAGGGGGCCAGCACGTCCGGCGAGAAGATCATGTAGAAGTTCGGCCTCATGTTGTCCCACTTGATGGACCTCAGGCTGGTCACCCTGGCCTCGAACGCCTGCCCCTCTATGGTGAAGCCGAGCACGTCTCCGAGCGCGATGCCGAGCCGTCCCGCCAGTGCCTCGTCGACGGAGACCTCCCCCTTGCCGGCCAGCCATTGACCGGCAGTGACCTTGTTGTCGGCGGGCAGGGCCGATGTGGTGGTGAAGTTGAGCTCCCTGTCCACCCCCTCCCGCGCCGCATCCTCCCCCACCGCCTCACCGGCGATACGGGTCAGGCGCCCGCGCACCATGGGGTAGAAGTCCGAGGTGATGGCCCCGGCCTGGTGCAGATCGGCCAGGATCCCTTCCCGCTCGCTGTCCGCCACATTGACCAGGAAGCGGTTCGGGGCATCGGCAGGCAACCGGGTGGAAAAATCCTCCAGCAGATCGACCCGCGCCGCCCACAGCAGCCCGAACAGCATCAGGGCCAGGGCGAAGCCCGCCAGCTGGAACAGACCACTGCCCCGCTCCCGGGAGAGGTGATTGATGGCCAGGCGCAGGGCATGGGGCCCCTTGAGCCGACTGCCAAGACGCAGCAGCACGGAGGCGAGCAGGGCCAGCAGCGCCATCAACACCCCCATGCCGCCGATGAGCCCGCAGGCCAGCCTGATGTCGGCGGTAAAGCCCCACACCAGGGCAAACAGCCCGATGAGCCCCACGGGCACCGTCAGCCAGGGGGGGATCCCCGCCTCCAGCTCCCGGCGCAGCACCCGCAGCGGCGGTACCTTGAGCAGCCTCAGGAAGGGGACGAACGCCAGCATCAGGGTGATGAAGAAGGCGACCGCGAGGCCCAGGGCGAAGGGTCGCCAGGAGGGGGGCGGCAGATCCGCAGGCAGCAGATCCCCCAGCAGGTTCAGGGTCAGCCACTGCATGGCGCTGCCCGCCACCAGCCCCATCAGGGCCCCCACCAGGGTCAGGGAGAACAGCAGGGTGCCCATCAGTTGCCACAGGGTGCGCCGCGAGGCCCCCAGGGTCTTGAGCAGGGCCACCATGTTGGTCTGGCGCTCGGCGAAATGACGCACCGCTATCCCCATGGCCAGGGCGCCGAGCAGCACGCCGGCAAGGGATGCCAGACGGAAGAAGCGCTCGGCATTGCCCAGGGATTTCCCCACCTGGGTACCCTGATCGTCGGGTTTGACGAGCTTCTGCCCGGCGCTCAGCCTGGGGTTGAGCCAGGCCTCATAGCGGGCGATGGCGTCACGGGGCCCCTTGACGAGATAGCGCCACTGCTGGCGACTGCCCGGCAGCAGGGCCCCGGTCGCCTCGATATCGGCGCTGTGGATCAAGGCCCTTGGCGCCATCTGGAAGGGACTGAACCCCTGATCCGGCTCCTGGCCCAGCTCCCCTGCCACCGTCAGCCGGGTGTTGCCGACCTCGAGTGCCTCCCCCACCTTGGCGCCGAGCAATTGCATCACCCTGGCGGAGAGCCAGATCTCGCCGGGCGCCGGGGCGCGCTGGGGAGTGAGCTCCAGCTTGCCGTAGAAGGGAAAATCCCCGGGCACGGCGCGGATGGAGGCCAGTTGCAGGGTATCGCCGTGAAACAGCATGCTGTTGAAGCTGACCGTGGTCTGCACGGCAAGCCCCTCCTGATGCGCCTGCGCCAGCCACTCTGCCGGTGCCGGCGTCGCGGAGCGCAGCACCCTGTCCCCTCCGATGAAATCCCGCCCGGAGGCCTTGAGCCCCGCATCCAGCCGATCCGCCACCAGGGCCACGCTGAGCACGCAGGCGACGCTCAGCGCCAGCGCCAGCACAAACCAGCGCAGCTCGCCACTGAACCCTTCCCGGCGCAGCAGCTTCAATCCCAGTCGCCACTGACTCATGACGCCTCCCTCACCGTCCATGCTGCTGCCAGCGATCCCCTGGTGCAGCTCTGTCTCCACTGACTCATGACAGCTCTCCCACCCTGGCCGCCATGACAGTCTGTGCCTCCAGCCGCCCGGCTGACATCACCAGCTGCCTCTGGCAGCGCTGGGCCAGCTCATGGTCATGGGTCACCACCACCAGGGTGGTGTTGTGCTCGCGGTTGAGACGAAACAGCAGTTCGATCACCGTCTCCCCGGTCTTGCTGTCGAGGTTGCCGGTGGGCTCGTCCGCCAGCAGCAGGCTGGGGCGGGTCATGAAGGCACGGGCAATGGCGACCCGCTGCTGCTCGCCGCCGGAGAGGCGCGGCGGCAGGTGGTGCAACCGCTCTCCCAGGCCGACCTGGGCCAGCAGCTCCCGGGCACGGGGCTCGCTGTCGGTCTCCCCCCGCAGCTCGGCCGGCAACATGACGTTCTCCAGGGCGCTCAGGGTGGGCAGCAGCAGGAACGACTGGAACACGAACCCCACCTGCTCGGCCCGCAGCCTGGCGCGTCCCTCCTCGTCCAGCCGGGTGAGGGAGTGGCCGAGGATCTCTATCTCGCCGCTGCTCGGCAGATCGAGACCGGCCAGCAAACCGAGCAGGGTGGACTTGCCGGAACCGGACGCACCGACCAGCGCCAGCGTCTCGCCGGTATTGACTTGCAGATCGATCCCTTCAAGGATGGTGAGGCTTTCCTGACCGAGGCGAACGGTTTTACCGAGCCCCCTGACGGCGATAATGGGCGTTGAACTCATCTTGGGTATCCTGTTTGCCTGAACCTGTAATGACAATAGAACGTGGGAGTTGACTGCATGATGCGTCTCTTGTTTGCCGTGAGTTGCCTGTGCTGCTGGGCAGCGTCCGTCCAGGCCCAGACCCTGCTGGTACTGGGCGACAGCCTGAGCGCCGGCTACCAGATGCAGGCCGAACAGAGCTGGCCTGCCCTGCTCAATGAAAAGTGGCAGCAGCAGGGGGGAGAACACACCCTCATCAATGCCAGCATCAGCGGTGAAACGACCCAGGGCGGCCTGGCCCGCCTGCCCGCCCTGCTCGAAACCCACAAACCGGACTGGGTGTTGATCGAACTCGGCGCCAACGACGGGCTGCGGGGATTTGCTCCCGCCATCACCCGGGCCAACCTGACCAAGATGATCGAGCTCACCCGGGCGCACCAGGCGAAGACGGTGCTGACCCAGATCCTGCTGCCCCGCAACTATGGGGCGCGCTATCTGCAACAGTTCGAGCAGATCTTCCCGGATCTTGCGAAGGCCAACGACCTGCCGCTGATGCCCTTCTTTCTGGATGATATTGTGCTGCGCCCTGAACTCATGATGAACGATGGACTGCACCCGACGGCCGCCGCCCAGCCCCGGATCCGCGACAAGGTCGCCCGCTTTGTCGAGCCTCTGCTGACTCAGTAGCCCGGTGGCCGAGCCCATGGCCCTTCCCCTTGCCCAGCAAAAAGCCCCCGCATGGCGGGGGCTTTTTCATGGTTCGGCGTGCCGGGTTCAACGGCCCAGGATCTGCCGCATCCGCTGCTGGGCCACGTCCACCAGCAAGTCGGGCTGGAATTTGGAGATGAAGCGATCACACCCCACCTTCTTGACCATGGCCTCGTTGAAGTTGCCGCTCAGGGAGGTATTGAGGGTGATGAAGAGCTCGGACATGCGCGGATCGCTGCGCACCTCGTGAGTCAGGCGATAACCATCCATCTCCGGCATCTCGGCATCCGTGATCATCAGCATGATCTCGTCGGTCACCTTCTTGCCCGCATCGCACCACCCCTTGAGCAGCTTGAGGGCCTGCAAGCCGTCCTGGCACTCGATGACCTCGAGCCCGAGCTGGGCGAGGGTCTCGCGCACCTGGTTGCGGGCCGTGCTGGAGTCATCGACGATGAGCACCCGGCGTCCCTGCATCTGGGGCAGGATCTCTTCGTCCAGCACCTCGGACGAGATGCGCACGTCGTAGGTGATGATCTCCGCCAGCACCTTCTCCACGTCGATGATCTCGACGATCTGGTCGACCCCCCCTTCCGGGATGCGGGTGATGGCGGTGAGGTAGTTGGCACGACCCGCCGAGCGGGGCGGCGGCAGTATGTCCTTCCAGGTCATGTTGACGATGTGGGCCACCTGCCCCACTAGGAACCCCTGAATGGTGCGGTTGTACTCGGTGATGATGAGGTTGGACTCCTGATCGATGGCCATGGGACGCATCCCGATGGCACCGCGCAGGTTGATGACGGGGATGGAGACGCCGCGAATGTTGGCGACGCCGCTGATGTTGTGGTGGGACCCCGGCATCTTGTTCAGATGGGGCAGCTTGACCACTTCCCGCACCTTGAAGACGTTGATCGCAAACAGTTGCTGGGCACCCAAACGGAACATCAGCAGTTCCAGGCGATTCTCCCCTACAAGCTGGGTACGTTGATCCACTGAATCCAATATGCTCGCCATATAACGCCCTTACGTCCATTTCCCGAAATTGCCCCGCACCGGAGCTGCGACATGCCAACCAGCCCCGCTTTCCCTGTCGGGACAACGCAAGCCTATATAGAAATAATGAAAAGCGTCGAGGAAAGATAGGATCTTGACCACGGGGCGTGATCATCGCCCCATCACTGCCTCATGGCAAGCACAGCCACGCACCGGCCCCGACAACAAGGGTATCGACCACACAGGGGCATTGCTGAACCCCGGCGTGCCGCTCTTGTCATCCAGCGCGGTCCGCCAGCAACAAAAAGACCGGCCACATGGGCCGGTCCTGAGATGTGCAGTGCGTCCGGGACGACTTAGAAGTTGTACTGCAGGGCCACGGCGACGATGTCGTCGGTGGACTTGTTCAGGCTGTTCTTGCCGGTGGAACCCACTTCGTCCAGCAGGTTGATCTTGTAGTCCACGTAGGCATTGAAGTTGTCGGTGAAGTTGTACCAGGCACCCACGGAGACATATTCGGTCGCGGTGTCATCGATGCCGTGAGCGCTGTCCTTCACGTCGGTACGCAGGTAGGCCAGGGAGGGCTTGAACTTCGGCGTGATGTTGTACTGCACGACCGCTTCGTAGCCATCCATCTTCTCGGCGTAACCGCGCATGGAGCCGGTGTCCACGAAGAGGTGATCTTCACCGTGGGAGTAGGTGGCGGCCATGTAGAGGTTGCCGACGGCATACTTGGCGCCCACCCCGAACAGCTTGGCGTCG
The DNA here is from genome assembly GCF_040908165.1 of Aeromonas sp. R6-1. Taxonomy (NCBI): domain Bacteria; kingdom Pseudomonadati; phylum Pseudomonadota; class Gammaproteobacteria; order Aeromonadales; family Aeromonadaceae; genus Aeromonas; species Aeromonas sp. R6-1. The sequence continues at coordinate 28,752 of NZ_JBFODF010000022.1, read as the reverse complement.
TTGTCGCCGCCGAAGCTCACGTTCTCGGCCTGTTCGTCGGTCTTGCCTGCCTGGTTGTAGGCGGCACCCAGGCTCAGGCCCATGTTGAAGTCATAGTTGGCAGAGAGGGCATACCCCTCGGAAGAACCTTTCGGGCTCCAGGTGCTGTTCGGACCGACGCGCTCGCTGCGGCTCGCGTTCTGCGGGTCGTTGTTGCCGGTGAACTGGGCACCCAGGGTCAGCCCCTGCCAGTTGTACATGTACTGGGCCAGGCCGTTGGTACGGCCGGTGCCGAACACCTCGGTGTCCTTGCCCAGACCATCACCACCCCACTCCGGCAGCACGTCGGTGTAGTTGTTCACCGCCTTGGTGAACAGACCGTCCTGGCGGCCGTAGCTGAAGGCACCGAAGCGATCGTGCTTGATGCCCGCATAGGCGTAACGCAGCTCGTCGTTGTCAGAACCGGAGACCGGCAGGTTGTACTCGGCGAAGCCGAACGCGGTCAGATCCTCGTCAACCTTGGTTTCACCTGCGATGTGCAGACGCAGGTAGCTGGCATCGCCTTCGGTGGCGTTGTCATCGGTGCCGTAGTACATGCCGTTGACGCGGCCGCCGATGTCCAGTTTGGTACCATTCTGATCGTAAACGTTGGCGGCCTGTGCACCACCGGCCAGCAGCAGGCTGGAGATGGCCATCGTCAATGCTGTCTTTTTCATTGTTCTTTCCTCAGGTGTAAGCACTCTCTGTCAGACCAGAGTTCGGTCGTGATGATCGGTTGATGTGCCGATGGCCTAAGGTAGATCCGGAAACCTTGATGGGAACTGAAGCGGCGAACGATTAATTATAAAAGCGTCAATTCGAGCTGACGCCGCGACATATAGTGTCACATGAAATGACATCGGTAGAATTTATGACCACAAAAATCACTTTTACAACATAAGTGAACTGAAATATTTGATTAATGCAGTTTAATCCTTCAGCAAAGCGAGAAGCTGGGAAGCCCTGCCGGGCGACACGGACTCCCCGCTTATGTTCCCCGCCTCGTCAGACCGGCTGCCAGCCGCGCATGACCCTCAGCAGGTCCTTCCAGCTCACTATGCCCACCAGGGCGCCGTTTTCCAGCACAGGCAGACAGGAGATCTGGTGCTCCAGCATGAGGCCGGCGGCCTCTTTCAGGGAGCGTTCGGGGGAGACGGTGATGGGTTCACGGCTCATGATCTGGTGGGCGCGCCGGTTGAGGGTCTCGGTATCCCGGTTCATCTCGGCATCCGTGTCCAGATAGGGGCTGATGGCACGCAGCAGATCCCGGTCCGAGATGACCCCCACCAGCTCCTCTTCTTCCACCACCAGGAGGTGGCGGAAATGGGCCTGCTCGAAGATCTCCTTGATGACGCTCAGCCTGTCATCCATGGAAACGGTCGCGACCCGGGTCGTCATGATCTCTTTAATCAACATGGTCAGCCTCCTGCCCCCAGATGTCTCTGTTATGACACGTTTTTCCGGCGGCAGCCATCCCCCCCGCCCTCAAGTGCAAATTTGTGTCATTTCACGTAAGATCCGCGCCAGTTTCTCTCCTTCAATCGAGCCAAGCAGACCCATCCATGATAGTTGCCAGTCAAATCGAACTGATCCGCGGCGGCCGCACGCTGCTGGACAACGCGTCCGCCACCATACACCCCGGCCACAAGGTGGGCCTGGTGGGCAAGAACGGCTGTGGCAAGTCCACCTTCTTTGCGCTGGTGCGGGGCGAACTGGCCATCGACAACGGCAGCTTCAGCCTGCCCGCCGGCTGGCAGATTGCCGGCGTGGCCCAGGAGACCCCGGCGCTAGATTGCTCCGCGCTCGAATACGTGGTCGATGGCGACAAGGAGTTCCGCGCCCTGGAGGCCGAGCTCGCCCAGGCCGAGGCGGATGACAACGGTCTGCTGGTGGCCGAGCTGCACGGCAAGCTCGATACCATAGGTGCCTACAGCATTCGCGCCCGCGCCGCCGAGCTGCTGCACGGTCTGGGTTTTGGCGGCGATCAGCTCGACTCGCCGGTCAGAAGCTTCTCCGGCGGCTGGCGCATGCGCCTGAACCTGGCCCAGGCGCTGCTCTGCCGCTCCGATCTGCTGCTGCTGGATGAACCGACCAACCACCTGGATCTGGACGCCGTCATCTGGCTGGAGAAGTGGCTCAAGGGCTATCAGGGCACGCTGGTGCTCATTTCTCACGACCGCGACTTCCTCGACTCCGTGGTGAATCGCATCATCCATATCGAGAACGGCAAGCTCAACGAATACAGCGGCGGCTACTCCGACTTCGAACTGCAACGGGCCGAGCACCTGGCCCAGCAGCAGTCCATGTACGAGAAGCAGCAGCGGGAGATGGCCCACATGCAATCCTATGTGGACCGCTTCCGCTACAAGGCCTCCAAGGCCCGTCAGGCCCAAAGCCGGCTCAAAGCCATGGAGCGGATGGAGAAGATCCTGCCCGCTCACGCCGACTCCGAGTTCAGCTTCGAGTTTCGCGAGCCCTCCGCTCTGCCGACCCCGCTCATCGCCATGGAGAACCTCAGCGCCGGTTACGGCGACAAGGTGATCCTGGAGAAGATCAAGCTCAACCTGGTGCCGGGCTCGCGCATCGGCCTGCTCGGTCGCAACGGCGCGGGCAAGTCCACCTTCATCAAGATGCTGTCGGGCTCCAACCCGCCCCTCTCCGGCAAGCTGGAGGTGAGCGCCGGGGTGAGCATCGGCTACTTCGCCCAGCATCAGCTCGAGACCCTGCGCCTAGACGACAGCCCCCTCGATCACCTGGTGCGCCTGGCGCCGGACAAGACCGAGCAGGAGCTTCGCAACTACCTCGGCAGCTTCGGTTTTCATGGCGACAAGGTACTCGACAAGGTAGCCCCCTTCTCCGGCGGTGAGAAGGCGCGTCTGGTGCTGGCCCTCATCACCTGGCAAAAGCCCAACCTGCTGCTCCTGGATGAACCGACCAACCACCTGGATCTGGAGATGCGCCACGCCCTGACCATGGCCCTGCAAGGGTTCGAGGGGGCCATGGTGGTGGTTTCTCACGACCGTCACCTGCTGCGCACCACCACGGATGACTTCTATCTGGTCCACGGCGGCCGGGTCGAGCCCTTCGACGGGGATCTCGACGACTACCACAAGTGGCTCGGCGAACAGGAGAAAGAGGCCAATGCCAAGCCGGCAGATGGCACCGTCTCCGCCAACTCGGCGGTGGCGCGCAAGGATCAGAAGCGCCTCGAAGCCCAGTTCCGGCAAGCGACCCGGCCGCTGCGCCAGAAGCTCGAGAAGCTCGAAACCAGCATGGAGAAACTGCAGGCCAAGCTGGCCGCGGTGGAAGAGCAGCTGGCCGATCCCGCCATCTATGAAGAGAGCGCCAAGGGCAAGCTCTCCGAGCTGCTCAAGTCCCAGGGCCCCCTCAAGGAGGAGCTGGAGCACGTCGAGCTGGAGTGGATGAGCCTCTCTGAAGAGCTGGAAACCATGGAGCAGGCCTTCTTTGCGTGATGAAGCCTTGATGGCCAGCGAGCGGGTCAGCCCCGACGCCCTGCCCACCCCTTCCGAGTTCTGGACATGGAGCACAGGCGCCTATGGCCAGCGCAGCCAGGACTGGCTCCACGTGCAAAGCATGGGGGGCAACGTCAACCTGGCGCTCCTGCTGCACCACCTCGACCTGCTCCGGATCCCGGTCGACCTCACGGACTTGCAACCGGCCCTGGTACAGACCGAGGCGGTGCTGCTCCCCTGGCGCACCCTGCGCCAGCAGGCCAAGTCACGGGTGGGGGCCGAGGAGTACCAGACCATGCTGGCCCACGAACTGGAGCTGGAGCGGCTGCAACAGGGGGTCTTGCTGCAGACCCTGCGCACCCTCGCCCTGTTTCGCGGCGACAGCCGCAACCTGTTTCACTATCTATCGTTACTGGGTGCCCAGCAGGGCCCCCTCAGAGATCTCATATGCTGAGCTACCGCCACGCCTTTCACGCCGGCAACCACGCCGATGTGCTCAAACACGCCGTCCAGGCCCTGATCATCGAGTCCCTCAAGAAGAAGGAGAAACCCTTCATCGTGCTGGACACCCATGCCGGTGGCGGTCTCTACGACCTGCGCGGCGACTGGTCCCAGAAGAAGGCGGAATACGCCGACGGGATCAAACGCCTGTGGGATGAGCGGGCCCAGTGGTCTGCCATGGCCCCCTATCTGGGTGTCATCGAGGAGATGAACAGCGATGGCCAGCTGCACTACTACCCCGGCTCGCCGGAGCTCTCCCGCCGCCTTATCCGCGATCAGGACAAGCTGGCGCTGATGGAGCTGCACAACAACGAGGTGGAAGATCTTCGCGCCAACATGGGGTACGACCCCCGCGTCGCCGTCCACCATCGCGACGGCTTCGAGGGGCTGGTCGCCCTGCTGCCCCCCACCCCGCGCCGCGGTCTGGTGCTGATCGATCCTCCCTATGAGCTCAAGGAAGATTACTTCGCCGTGGTCGATACCCTTAAAAAAGCGCAAAAGCGCTGGGCCACCGGCATCTACGCCCTCTGGTATCCCATCCTCGGGCAAGAGGCGGACAAGTCCCGCGACATGCTCAAAGCGATCAAGCGGGAGAACTTCGGCAACGTCCTGGTGGCGGAGCTGGAAGTGGCCGGCCAGACTGCCGATTGGGGCATGAACGGCTCCGGCATCCTCATCGTCAGCCCCCCCTGGATGCTGGACGAGCAGATCGATGCCTTCTTGAAACCCCTGTGCGCCAAGCTGGCCCAGGGCGCCGGCGCCCAGTACAGGGTGGAGTGGCTGAACAAGGCCGAGGCCTGACCGTTCACCCGCCGCCAACACGACAAAGCCCCGCAAGGGGCTTTTCTATGACTGCGGCAGTGGCGGAAGAGACTAGGCTTGTCTGGCATCGGCGCCTGCGGGCATGTCCCGCCAGAGCGCCAGAATGAGCAGCGCCAGCAGGGCAAAGGGCGGCACCAGGCAGAGCAGCACGCACAGGAAGGTGACAAGCCCCGGGTGGCGGCTCTTGCGCCGGGCCAGTCGCCAGGCCACCACGCCGACGACGATCATCAGCAGCAGCATGAAGAGAACAAACAGGTTGGAGTTGATGGTCATGAAAGCTCCTTTTTCATGGCAAAAGGCACACTCTAGCGCCGTTGCGTTCCCAGGCAACTCCCAATCTGGTGGGGCCTCCCCCGGTCGATAGGCATTTTCTATTTCGCCGATAGATGAGAATGGTTTTCATTTAATGGAATTCTGGATGATACTGCCTTCATCGCCAGAGGAGACACCACCATGAAAAAGACCATCAGCTTCGCCATCCTGCACTTTTGTGTCGCCTTCACCGTGGCTTACCTGCTGACCGGCGAACTGCTCACCGCCAGCCTGATCGCCCTCATCGAGCCCGCCGTGAACACGGTCGCCTTCTACTTCCACGACCTTGGCTGGCACAAGCTCAAGCCCCACCACAGCCTGCAGGCCAAGACCAGCAGCTTCGCCCTGGTCCACTTCTCGGTGGCCTTCGGTGTCGCCTACCTGCTGAGTGGCGAGCTGCTCACCGGCGGCGTGATGGCACTGATCGAACCTGCCATCAACACCGTCGTCTTCTTCTTCCACGAGCGACTGTGGCGCAGCCGCCAGACCTTGGCGCTGGCCGGCGTCTGATTGCCATGCAGGGCCGCCCGCCACCCAAAAACACGGGGTGCTCCTGCCTACTTCGGGTGTAAAGTGTGCTCTGGTCACGGGGCATCATGCCCCCTGTTGGAGCCCTGTCGATGAACAAGATCTTGCTTGGAACCCTGCTGTTTTCCCCTCTGCTGGCCGCGGCGGCCACCCCGTCCTTCGAATGCGCCAAGGCGAAAGGCGCCGCCGAAACCCTCATTTGCAAGGATGCCGGACTGGCTGCGCTGGATAACGAGCTGTCAGCCCTCTATCCCAAGGCGATTGCCGGGTTCTCCCCCGAGCAGCAGAAGAGCGAGCGCGCCATCCAGCGCGGCTGGATCAAGGGGCGCAACGACTGCTGGAAGGCGGGCGACCTGCGCCAATGCGTGGAAGAGAGCTACCAGTTGCGGATCACCGAGTTGCAGATAAAAGGGGGCCAGCTGAGGGTGCCGATGCCGGTCGATTACCAGTGCGGCAAGAGCGTCACCCTCTCCACCTACTTCTACAACGAGGCCAAGCGGCCCGCCGCCATGATCAATTTGAGCGAGGGGAACAACCAGCAGCAGGTGCTCGCCTATGAGACCCCCAGCGCCAGCGGCGCCCGGTACGAGGGGCAAAACCTCACCCTCTGGACCAAGGGGAGCGACGCCATGCTGGAGCGCTACGGTCAGCCCACCCTTAACTGCAGCGAGATCCCGGGCAACTGATCCCCCGCCCGGCCAGAGGCCGGGCAACCACTCCCGTACAGGCAGCAAGAGGGTCACCAGTTGGTGGCCACTCGCCCCCCTTTTACCTATCCCCAGCCCTCTCTCGCCAATCCAGCCCGGACGCCAGGCTTTCGGGCTGGCCTCCATTTGTTGATCTTGCCCGGCAATTCGCCATTTCCTCCTTCCCCTTCGCTCGCGGGCCGTTAATATAGCCAATTGGCAACACACGCCTCGTCGGAGTCTCCCATGAGCCATGCCAACCACGCCCCTTTGGTCAATCGCAGCAAGCTGGAAGCTGAAATCCAGTGCGGTAGCTATCCCGGCATTTGCCATGCCTATGTCACACGACTTTTCTATGCAATCGAAAAAGTTGTGCAAAAGAAGAGGGCAAGCGAATATCGTCCACTGCAGAGGCAAGAAAGTAAACCATTTATTTAAAATATCATTTACAATTCCCTTAATTAAGGTGAAGTAGGGTTAGATAGAAGGCAATATTAGAGTATTAGTACCATCCTCCATCTAATCACTGTTATAAATTTTAAAGGAGACGGGATTTGATTCCAAACTTTGAAGAGTCAGGAGTGCTTCCTCCTTTCATTGGAGCTTGTCCAACCAAACCAGCAAATCAAGCTCCTTACAAAGTTTCTTTGGAGGCTTTTGTCGAGCACTTTGCAACAAGTAATGAAAGAATTGAGATTTTAATTGGATTTCTTAAGTACCGCTATGATTTGAGATGCTTAGGTATTAAAAATGGTTTTCAATGGCTTGATGGTAGCTTTGTTGAGAATGTTGAAAAAACCAGAGGAAGAGCACCCAATGATATTGATTTAGTAACATTCGCTCATAGACCTGTAGGTTTTACTCTTGATGATTGGAAAAATTTTGTACAAGCCAATATAGGTTTGTTTTCTCCTGAAATGGCGAAAGCATCATATAAATGTGATGCATATTTTGTAGACTTAGATTTGCCCACTAAGGCTATTGTTTCCCATACAAAATACTGGTTTGGTTTGTTTTCTCATCAAAGAGAAACAAGTTTGTGGAAAGGAATGCTTGAAGTAGATCTTTCCTATAATGAAACAGAGATTCTTAATAAGCTGATAAACGGAGGTTACAATGCCTCGTAAATTGAAACTGAATAGTTTGACGTCTGATCAGCATGCAGTACAGCAGTTGATCTCTGAAGCCATTGAGTATGGAGATATCGTCGGGGAGTTACAGTATCGTGAAAAGTTAGAGAAACTTGATAGAGAAATTTCCTTGCTAAAAAATGCCAATGAAACTAATGCCAGTGTCGCCCTATTTTTTGGTGGCGAACCAGTATTAGGATCTCAAGGAATACTTGCTAGCTTTGCGGGCAATGTTTTAGAAAACTTCCAAGAATTAATAAATAAAGCTTTTGCAAGTAAAGAAAATGGTAGCCTAGGTGAGCGGGGTAAGATCCCGTTAAAAGCCAATTCGAACCTTATGGTTACACAAGTAGCCAAAGGCTCATTTGGATTTATTCTTGATGAAGTTTCAGACCAATTAGAAATTACAGAAACTGCTCTTAAGCATACTGTTGATTATGTTTTAGATTTAATTAACGCATCAGCTCAGCCAGACGATGAAACTTTTGAAAAACTGATTGAATCACTTGATAAGCGAGTATTACAGTCGCTAAAAGATTTTTTCATTACCCTTGATAAAGCCCATTCAACAATGCGTTTAGTTGGTGATAATCAAGAATATTCCCTTGATTCCAACTGGATTCATCGAGCAAGACAAAGAACAGAGGCAACAGAAATTGATGAAGATGAAGAACTGGTGGAGCTGAAAGTTTTAGGTTTGCTTCCGGAGCACTGTAAGTTTGAGGCTGTAACAAGAGAAGGAAACATTATCTATGGTTCAACAACTAGGCTAGCCGCGGAACAGTTTAGATCAGAGTTAATCGGTAAGCAGGTTAGAGTTAACTTGTTGACAAAATCAATAAAACCATTGCGCCGTCCAGAGCGAACCGTTTATAAGTTATTAGAGTTTGTAGATGAAAATTAATAACAAAGGTCTCAAGAGGGACTGTCTTCGCGTGGCATTGTCCGTTCCTTAGGCAGGTGTTAGCAACTAGCCATCAAAAAGTGCTCAAGTGTCAGCCCGTAGATGTGATTAGAGAAGCGCATTCATACCATCGCATATAAACCAGCCACGACATCAACAAGGATCGGGAACTTGGGGAGCCCTTTTCGGCCCCTGATGGCCCTGTCTGGCGTTCCATAGCCACGATAATCTCAATTTATGGGTTTTCCGAGAATGGCCCATATTTGCTTATAGTGGCTATCACCTGTCCACTGACGTCCGTTTTGGCCCCACCAGGGGTCAAAGCGGCCATTTCCCGCCCCGGTCTGACGGGTGGGCGACCCGAGGGCAAGGCCCTCGCATTCTATGGGACAAAGCCACATCCAGAGCGCTGCTGCGCAATGCACTGCGCCGACAGCTCCCCCCTGGGGATGCATTTCCCCCTGCCACTGGCCTATAGTGAGCCCCTACTCGAACAACCTTTGCGAGCAGCACCATGTATATCGGCGAGTTTGCCCGGCTGGCGGGCACCACCCCAAAGGCGGTCCGTCTCTACGAGCAGCTCGGGCTGCTGCCCGAGCCCAGGCGGCGCGGCAAGTATCGCGTCTACCGGGCCGAGGATCTGGAGTGGGTCGGTTTTATCCGCGAGGCCCAGCGGCTTGGCTGCAAGCTCGGGGAGCTGGTTCCCCTGCTCGCGGGCGTCACCAGCCTCGATCACTTCCCCTGGCAGAAGGTGGAGCAGCTTATCGCAGCCAAGCTGGCGCAGATCGAAGCGGAGGTCGCCAGGCTGCAACGCCAGCATCAGGGCTTGAGCCAGTGCGCCACGCTGCTGGCGCAGCACCCCTGCCGCTATGGCGCCCCGGCGCGGCAATCCCCCGACGGGCGGGACCATCCCGCCGCCGCGGATCGGGCGCACAAGGTGGCTTGACTCTGTCCCATGGGGCAAGGGGTGTAATGGGGGCTCACTTCAAGGAGCCATACCATGACCCCCAACCTGCTTGTTCTCAACGGCAACCCCAAACCCGACAGCCTCTGCCACGCCCTCGCCCGGGAGTATGCCCGCAGCGCCGAGCAAGGGGGCGCGCGCGTCACCCTGCATCACGTGGGGGAGCTCGCCTTCGCGCCGGATCTGCACCATGGCTATGACGAGGTGCAGCCCCTCGAACCGGATCTGCAGGCGGTGCAGCAGAGCCTGATGGAGGCCCACCATCTGGTGATCGTCGCCCCCGTCTGGTGGGGCCACCTGCCAGCCCGGCTCAAGGGGCTGCTGGATCGCACCCTGCTGCCGGGTTTCGCCTTTCGCTACCAGCCGGGGAAGGCGTACCCGGAGCAGTTGCTCGCCGACAAAACGGCGCGCCTGCTGCTCACCATGGACAGCCCCCCCTGGTATTACCGCTGGTGGCAGGGTGCCCCCCTGGAGCGCACCCTGGACAAGCCGGTGCTGGGGTTGTGCGGTATCCGGCTGACCCACCGCCAGCATCTGGGGCCCGTCCACACCTCGGATGAGGGGGCCCGCCAGCGCTGGCTCCGCCAGGCCGGGGCCGCCGCCCGCCAGGATGTGCAGCGGCTGGGCAGGCGCCCCGCCTAATCCCTGCCATGGGCATGTTTTACCCATTAAAAAGCCCCGCAATTGCGGGGCTTTTGTCGTCGAGGCGGGGGTTATTTTGCCGCGATGGCGTCTGCCATGGGGCTCTGGAACTCCTGCTCGGCTTCTGCGAAGCGATCCTGCATGGCCTTGGAGGGGGCCTTGTCCAACAGGCTGAACAGCACGATAGCCAGGGTAGCAAACAGGAAGCCCGGGATGATTTCGTACAGACCCAGCCAGCCGAACTGCTTCCAGATGATGACGGTCAGGGCACCGGTCAGCATGCCCGCCAGGGCGCCGTTGCGGGTCATGCGGGACCAGAGCACGGAGAGCAGCACCACGGGACCGAAGGCGGCACCGAAGCCGGCCCAGGCGTAGCTTACCAGCCCCAGCACCCGGTTCTCCGGGTTCACCGCCACGGCGATGGCGATGAGGGATATGAGCAGCACCATGGCGCGGCCGACCCACACCAGCTCTTTCTGGGAGGCGTTCTTGCGCAGGAAGGGCTTGTAGAGATCCTCGGTGATGGCGCTGGAGCAGACCAGCAGCTGGCAACTGAGGGTACTCATGACCGCCGCCAGGATGGCGGAGAGCAGCACGCCGGCAATCCAGGGGTTGAACAGGATCTTGGAGAGCTCGATGAAGACGCGCTCCGGGTTGGTGGTCACGCCGCCCGCCTGCTCGGTGAAGGTGGAGAAGTAGGAGAGGCCGAAGAAACCGATGGCCACGGCGCCGCCCAGGCACAGCACCATCCAGGTCATGCTGATGCGACGGGCGCTGGCCATGGTGTGGTGGGAGTCCGCCGCCATGAAGCGCGCCAGGATGTGGGGCTGGCCGAAGTAGCCCAGGCCCCAGGCCATCAGGGAGATGATGGCGATGAAGTCCAGGTTCTTGAACATGTCGAGGTTGCTGGCGTTCTGCGCCGCCACCTGCACCATGGCGGTGTCGATGCCGCCCACGGCGATGATGACGAACACCGGGGTGAGGATGAGGGCGAAGATCATCAGGGTGGCCTGCACGGTATCGGTCCAGCTCACCGCGAGGAAGCCGCCGAAGAAGGTGTAGGTGATGGTGGCTGCGGCGCCGACCCAGAGGGCGGTGTCATAGCTCATGCCGAAGGTGCTCTCGAACAGGCGGGCACCGGCCACCACGCCGGAGGCGCAGTAGATGGTGAAGAACAGCAGGATCACCAGAGCGGAGAGGATGCGCAGCACCCGGCTCTTGTCTTCGAAGCGGTAGGTGAAGTAGTCCGGCAGGGTCAGGGCGTTGCGGTTCTTCTCGGTGTGAACCCGCAGCCGACCGGCCACCCAGCGCCAGTTGAAGTAGGCGCCGATGACGAGGCCGATGGCGATCCAGCTCTCGGAGATGCCGCCGATGAAGACGGCGCCGGGCAGGCCCATCAGGAGCCAGCCACTCATGTCGGAGGCGCCGGCGGAGAGGGCGGTCACCCAGCTCCCCATGCGGCGGCCGCCGAGAATGTAGTCGTCAAAGTTCTGGGTGGCGCGATAGGCGATAAAGCCGATCAATACCATCCCGAGGATGTACACCAGAAAGGTGATGAGCATGGGGGTGCTAGCTGTCATTCAAAACTCCGTTATGTGACGTCTGTGTTCGTTCTTGCGACGAACTCTTCCTTAAAAAACCGGCCTAGAGTAATCAGCAGATCGCTGGACCACAACCACTTTTAACAAATAAAAAACACACGGAAAACGTTTAACACCTAACCAAGCAACCACTCAATTGCAATAAGGCCGGATTTTATCCCGACCTGCCAAGGGTTTACCCTGATGATCCCCTCACCCGCGCCATAAAAAAGCCCCGACAGTGGCCGGGGCTCGGGATACCGACGGGCGGGATCAGCGGTTGATGGCGATGGGCATACCGCTGCGCTGCTCCAGGGCCTGCTTGACCAGCTGGGAGTCGCTGTCCGCGTGGGCGATGAAGCGGGTCACGGCGGTGGACATGGGCAGCGGGGCCGGCAGGCTGGAGTTGAACTCCTCCTGGTTGCGGGAGAGGGGCTGGTGCACTTCCAGGTAGCGGCGGCCATCCGGCTCGACAGAGGCCTTGATGGGCTGGTTCACGAACTGGACGCGGGTACCGACCGGGACCTGCTTGAACAGGTACTCGATGTCGTCGTTGCGCAGACGCACGCAGCCGTGGCTCACCCGCAGGCCGATGCCGAACTGGGCGTTGGTGCCGTGGATGGCGTACATCTTGCCGATGTAGAGCGCGAACAGCCCCATGGGGTTGTCCGGACCGGCCGGCCAGACCGCAGGCAGGGTCTCGCCACGGGCGGCGTACTCGGCGTGCATCTTCGCGGTCGGGGTCCAGGTCGGGCCCGCCTTCTTGCGCTGCACGCTGGTCACCCAGTCTTCCGGGGTGTCGGTGCCGAGCTGGCCGATGCCAATCGGCAGCACTTCCACCACCTTCTTGCCTTTGGGGTAGTAGTAGAGGCGCATCTCGGCGACGTTCAGCACGATGCCTTCACGGGGGGCATCCGGCAGGATCAGCTGATGCGGCACGACCAGCTTCTCGCCCGCCTGCAGCAGCAGGGGGTCTGCCTTGGGGTTGGCTTCCAGCATGTTGGTCAAGCCGAGCTGGAATCTGGCCGCTGCCGCTTCCAGGGGTTGGCCCGCCTCTTCCGGGGACACCACGTAGTCCAGGTTCTCCCCCACCAGGCGGCTGTTGGCTGCGGGCAGGGCATATTCGATGGCGAGGGCGGGCATGGCGGCCAGGATCAGGGAGCAGCACAGTGCGGCCGCCGTGTTGTGGAGGAGCTTCATAACTTTCCTGTGATAAAGGGGGTGGTTCAGCACTCTGGCCAGCGCGGAGGCGACGGGCGCGCCCGGGGCGAAGAGAAGGCCGCCATTTTTCTCCTCTGCCATGCAAATTTCAACCGCCACGTGCTGACGGGTCGGTGATTAAATACGGTGCCGCGCTGCGCCGCGGCACCTTGTCATAAGCGGGATCAGCCGTTTTTCCAACTGTGCATGTCATAACCGGTTGGCGACTGATGCAAACGCAGATGGAATTGCTCAATTATCGCAAAAATGTGGTCGAAAATATCAGCCTGTATCCCTTCATACTCGGCCCAGGCGGTGGTCGCCGTGAAACAGTAGATCTCCAGCGGCAGGCCGTCCGTGGTCGGTGCCAACTGGCGCACCATCAGGGTCATGTCCTTGCGAATGCCCGCATGAGCCCGCAGGTAGGCGTCCAGATAGGCGCGCAGGGTGCCGAGGTTGGTGAGGTGGCGACCATTGATGGGGCAGCTGATGGCATCGCTGAGCTGCTGGTTGTAGCTGCTGAGCTCCTGCTCCTTGCGGCTGAGATAGGGTGCCAGCAACCTGGCCTGCTTGAGCTGCAACTGCTCCTGCGAGGTGAGGAAGCGCACGCTGGTCATGTCGATGTTGACGCTGCGCTTGATGCGGCGCCCGCCGGATTCGGTCATCCCCTGCCAGTTCTTGAAGGAGTCGGAGATGAGGGCATAGGTAGGGATGGTGGTGATGGTCTTGTCCCAGTTCGACACCTTGACCGTGGTGAGGCCGATGTCGGTCACCTCGCCGTCCGCCCCGTACTTGTCCATCTGCAGCCAGTCACCGACGCTCAGCATGCGGTTGGCGGAGAGCTGGATACCCGCCACCAGGCCGAGGATGGGGTCCTTGAACACCAGCATCAGGACCGCGGTCATGGCCCCCAGGCCGCTGAACAGGAAGAGCGGCGACTTGCCGAGCAGCAGGGCGATCATCAGGATGCCCACCAGGATGCTGGCCACCAGTTTCACCCCCTGGAAGATGCCGCGCAGGGGCAGATCCCGCCCAAGCCGGGTATGGCGGCTCAGGGAGAGCAGGCAGTCGAGCAGAGCGAACAGGGCCAGCAGCAGGAACAGCAGGATCCAGAGCTGGGCCAGCAACTCGATAAGCGCCAGGCTCTCGGACGCTTTGGGCAGCCAGATCTCCGCCTGACCGAGCAGTACGGCGCCCTGGAACACGAAGGCGAGCCGGTAGAAGAGGCGTTGCTGCAACTGGGGCGGCAGCCACATCTGCTTGGTCTTGCCAAGCAGCCCCACCAGGCGCACCAGCAGGATGCGGTGCAGCACCAGGTGCAGCACCATGGCGGTCAGCACGATGAACCCCAGGGCGATCACCAGGGCCATCATGGGGGTCACATCGACCCCCAGGCCTGACAACCAGTTGAAAAACATCTCTTTCATCGTTACCTCCGCAATATCACACAGCGGTCAGGGTACGCATCTGGTCCCCCATGTCAAATGACAGGCCGATCACTATTGCCGAAACGACAACGCCCGGCAGGGGCCGGGCGTTGTCATCACCAGAGGGTGCCTTAGCCGACCAGGCTCAGGGCATCACGGGCGATCACCAGCTCTTCGTTGGTGGGCATCACCAGGGCCAGACGGCTGCCTTCGACGGTGATGGGGCCTTCACCGCCCAGCACGGCTGCGTTGTTGGCCTCCTTGTCGATCTTGAAGCCGAGCAGGGCCAGTCGGGCCAGCACCATCTCGCGCACCATGGCGGCGTTCTCGCCGATGCCACCGGTGAACACCAGGGCGTCCAGGCGACCATCCATGGCGGCAGCATAGGCACCGACGTACTTGGCAACGCGATAGGTGAAGACATCCAGTGCACGCTTGGCACCGGCGTCGGTGGCGTAGTTGCCGGTGACGTAGCGGCAGTCGCTGCTCTCCTCGGTCATGCCCAGCAGGCCGGATTCGCGGGTCAGCACCTGGTTGATCTTGTCCACGCTGTAACCCAGGTTGTCGTGCATGAAGAAGACGATGGCAGGGTCGATGTCACCGGAGCGGGTGCCCATCGCCAGCCCTTCCAGCGGGGTCAGCCCCATGGAGGTGTCGACGGACTCGCCGTTCTTGATGGCGCAGACGGAGGCACCGTTACCCAGGTGGCAATTGATGATGTTGAGCTCATGGAGCGGTTTGCCCAGCGCCTTGGCGGTCTCTTCGGCGATGAAGCGGTGGGAGGTGCCGTGGGCGCCGTAACGACGGATGCCGTTCTCGCGATAGAGCTTGTAGGGCAGCGCGTAGAGGTAGGCTTCCTCTGGCAGGGTCTGGTGGAAGGCGGTGTCGAACACGGCCACGTTCTTGTCGGCCAGGGCCGGGAACACCTTGAGGGCGGCACGGATGCCGATGAGGTGCGCCGGGTTGTGCAGGGGGGCAAACGGAATGGCGGCTTCGATGCCGGCGATCACGCCGTCATCGATGCGCACGGAGCGGGAGAACTGCTCGCCGCCGTGCACGATGCGATGGCCGATGGCGACCAGCTGATCGGCCAGGGCGGGATCCTGGGGCAGGATGTGGCCCACGATGTGGTCGAGGGCTTCCTGGTGCGCGGCACCGGCGCCCAGCATGGCGTCGCCCTTGACCCCGTGGAGTTTCCATTTGATACGTGCGTCATCCAGATTGAAGCATTCGGCCAGGCCGGACAGCATGTCCTCGCCCGTTTCAGCGTCCATTACGGCAAATTTCAGGGAAGAGCTACCGCAGTTAAGGATCAATACCAACTTGCTCATGTTCTACATCTTCCTGTGCTTCGGCTTTACGCCGACAGTGTCGTGTCATCCAGCGATGGATGGGATTCCCCTGCCGGGGGCTTATGGTCGCAGGAGGGTGCGTCCAATTTTTCAAATCGTTGGGCGCAGACCGTTCGTCTGGCGCGCGCGTCGAATCAGCGATTCGCAACGGGCCTCTGTTGGCCCAATCACTCGGGACTCCAGGCCCCGGTTGCCACTCAGGCGCCGGTCAGCAGCGACTGGTGAACCTTGACGACCAGCTTCTTGACCGAACCTGGGGTCGTCAGGGTACAGAGGGGGCGATGCAGTTCTCCCGGCCAGAAGATGGCGAAGTCGCCGGGCTGCAACGCCAGATAACTGGTCTGCTCGTCATCGACGAACCAGAGATCGGGGTGAGGATGGTCGGCACCGTCCCGGCTGTAGGCGTGAGGGCCCACGCCGATCCACTCCTCGCCGCGCAGCAGCAGCTGGATGTCCAGATACTGCTCATGAAACTCGCCCCGGCGATCCGCCACCGGCTCTGTCAGATCCTCGCTCACCAGGCAGAACAGCGTGAGGCCGTCGACCTCCTGCTTGCCGAGGGGAGCGTGCAACCAGCGTTCGACGCTTTGCACCACCTCGGCCACGATACGGTTCAGGGGGGCGGGCAAGGGGGTGCGTTGCAAGGTATCCAGACTGCCGGTGATCATGAGGTTCGCATCCTTAGGTATATCTGTGGTCTATCTTTGTGCACCAATGAAAAAGGACCATTGAAGGTCCTTTTATCGTCTCGTCTGCCATCCGTGCAGACGGGGGCGCTGTCGCTTCCAAGCCGATGGCGCCGAGTCACTGTTGCATACTCGTCCGCCCCTGCCAAGAGATACTCGCCCATTTACCTGATGATCGTACCAGTTGAAACAATATTATTCACTACCCAATCTCCCCCGACTTTGACCAGACGCAAAAACGGGAGCATCTGCTCCCGTTTTTTTTCCATCACCCGCTCAAAAGCGGTGCCATTCAAACCTTTCCGGCGTTTTCCACCGGCTTGGCGTACATGGCGCGCCAGATGGCCTTGTGCTCTTGTGGCACCTCGGACTGGCGAGTCAGGAAGGCGCTCTGCTCTATGGTGCTGGCCTTGCCGGGCACATCCGCCGCGAGGTAGTTGCCCGGGAAGAGGCGATAGCTGCTCCAGATCGCCTTGTCGATGAGCGCCGCCAGCTCGTCCGGATCGCTGAAGCCCTCGGTGATGGGGGCGCCGAAGGAGACGTGTACCCGCCCCTTCTGGCCGACGATGCCCGCGACGATACTCTCGATGTCCTCGAACTCGCCCTTCTCGTAGCTGCCGTTGACCGACTTCTCGTAGAGCTCGCGCGCCTTGGCCTTGTCGGTGGGATCCAGCTCGTAGCTGATGCTCACCGGCACGATGTTGAGGCTGCGCATGTAGTCGACGAACTCGATCTTCTGCTTCTTGCCGTCCACGTAGAACATCTTGAGGATGGCCGGATCCGTCTTGTCATCCCCGTCCTTGGCGCGCCCCTCCTTCTGGGCGATCCAGATGGAGTGCCCCTCGTGCACCGACTGGCCGATGTAGGCCGACAGCTCCCCGAGGGCCTTCATCATCTCCCGCGGTCCCTTGGCGGAGCGCTTGACGATGAAGCTCTTGTTGAGCTTCATCAGCTCGGTGGCGCAGGGCTTGCGCAGCAGGTTGTCGCCGATGGCGATGCGCACGGTATCGAAACCATGGGTGTGCAGCCCCCAGTTGACGAACGCCGGATCCATGGCGATGTCCCTGTGGTTGGAGACGAACAGGTAGCCCTGCTCCTTCTTGAGGTGTTCGAGCCCGGAGAAGCTCACTCCCTGGGTGGAGGTGGCGATCATCCGGGTCATGTAGCGGGTTACCCCCATCTGTACCTGATGGATGGTGCTGACCTTGGCCCACTTGTGGCGCAGGAACTGGCGGATCAGCGGGCGAATGGCCCAACCCAGCCAGCTCATCAGGGAACCGAAGCGGTATTTGGCGATGGCGCCGATAAACTCGTCATCCTGGATCAGCCGCTCGATGGCAGCCGGTACTTCTTCATCGCGATAGGGGCGAATGTCCGCGAATCTATCTACTTCTGTCACAATGTCTGCCTTGCATGTATGGAGTCGCGGCCTGCGTCTGCCGGCCGGGAAAATTCAGGGCGCAATTTTACACGCTTTTATCCCCAGGGGTATGAGAGGTGTACAGATAGTGCGATCTTGCAGTGAAAAAGCGATGGCGGTCACCCGCCAGCCCCCCTTTCGACAACGGCTCTGCTAGCCAGCGGGATTGATGAGCGCGGTGAGGACGTGGTCCTCCCAGCGGCCGTTGATCATCAGATAGTCCCGAGCGTAACCCTCCTGCTCGAACCCCAGCCGTTCGAGGAGCGCGCCGCTTCGCAGGTTCGCGGGCATGTAGCTGGCCATGATGCGATGCAGGCCCCGCTCCCGGAACAGGTGATCGATGCCAGCGGCCACCACCTCCTGCATCAGGCCCTGCCCCTCGTGCTCCTTGTCGATGGCATAGCCCAGGTGGCACGCCTTGAACATGCCCATCACAATGTTCGTGAAATTGCAGGTGGCGAGCACCCGCTCCCCCCTGGGATCGAGCGCCACCAGTTGCACGGCACTGCCCTCGAAATAGTGGCCGTAACCGTCGCGCAAGCGGGTCTGCCAGTGGGCCAGGGTGTAGAAGCTCTCCTCCCGCCTGGGCTCCCAGGGGGCCAGGTGGGCGCGATTGCGCAGATAGAAATCCACCATCAGGCAGGCCCGCTCCGGGGTCAGCACGGTCAGCCGGGTACGGGGGGTGGCAATGTGGGGCAGCGTCGTCATCTCGCCCTCAGGAGGTTGGAAGCGGACAGAAGGGTCATCAGAGATCCCTCAGCCTCAGCCACTCGTCCCGCAGCAGGCCGTAGTGCACATGATCCACCACCCTGTCCGCCAGCCGCTCCGCCCGCCGGGTGACTCCCTCCTGGGTCATTCCCAGCCGCTCGCACACGGCTCGGCTCGCCTCGTTCTCGAGGGCGGCGCTGATCTCCACCTTCTCCATCCCCATCTCCTCGAAGGCGTGATGGATCAGGGCCTGGCAGGCCCGGGTGATGATGCCGTGCCCCTGCCAGCGCTCCGCCAGCCAGTAGCCGATGGTCACCTTGCCGAGCTCGTGATCGATCTGGTTGTAACCGATGACGCCGACCACCTCCCCCTGATACTCGATGGCCGTGGTCAGCCCCTCCCCCCGGGCAAACTTCTCGATGGCGTGGCGAATGAAGGTGGCGCTGTCGGCGGGCTGCTGGATGTGGGGCACCCAGGGCAGCCACTGGGAGAGGTAGTCGCGGTTGCGCTGGCAGAGGCGAAACAGCTCGCTGGCCATGTCGGGTTGCAGGAACAGGAGCGCCAGCTCGTCATCCAGTTGCCATGAAAACATCGCCACTCCTCCCCGGTTCCGCTCCGGCCATCTGCCGGCATGGGAGCCAATGTAGTCAATCAATCCCTTGTTTGCCAAGGACTTTTCAACCGACTTCCCCGCTGGCAACCCCCATATGGCGATCCCCATGCGGGCACCTTGCCCCCCAGGTCATCAATCACCCCTCACAGCGGTTCAACATGCTGCCATTACCAGCATTTATGGATGATTGACGCTGTAAAAGTGAATCGTGCTACCTGTTTTCGCTGCCCTGTGACAAATGACAGGCCGTTATTTTTCCCCTTCCCACTAGTGTAAGAGCGCCGGGCAACGGACCCGGCGTGTAATCTTCATCGACTAAGGAAAGACGAGATGAACAAAGTCTATTTGGCCGTCATGCTGGCCTGCTGGGGAAGCGCCGCCATGGCGGCAGAACAGGTGGAAGTGAACCAGGTCTCCGACCTGACCGGTGCGGTGAGCGGCGCCGCCAAGATTGGCGCCCTTGGCGCCGGGGATGGCGAGTTTCGCAAGGTGCGAGCGGTGACGCTGCCCAATGGCCAGCAGCGGATACGCTATGAGCAGACCTGGCAGGGGATTCCAGTGTGGGGCCAGGTCCTGGTGGCCGATCAGGCGCTGGGGGGCCAGGTCAATCAGGTGTCCGGCACCATGCTGCGCAAGATCGATGCCGACCTGACGGGCCCGGCCGTTGCCCTCTCCGCCAGCGACGCCGCACGCCAGGCTCGCAGCGGTGCCAAGGGGAGCAACGAACAGGTCAAGCTGTTCGTGATGCAGGATGAGACCGGCCAGGCCAGACTGGTCTATCTGGTCTCCTGGCTCGCCGCCAGCAAGGAACCGAGCCGCCCCTTCGTGATGATCGACGCCCAGACCGGCAGCGAGCTCAAACGCTGGGAGGGGATCAACCACAAGGACGCCACCGGCCCGGGGGGCAACGTCAAGACCGGCAAGTATTTCTACGGCGCCGACTTTGGCCCCCTCCAGGTGGATGACAACTGCCGCATGACGGGGACCAATGTGGACACCCTCAACATGAATCACGGCACCACGGGGGGCACCATCCACCAGTTCACCTGCCCGGAGAACACGGTCAAGGAGATCAACGGTGCCTACTCCCCTCTCAACGATGCCCACTACTTCGGCAACGTGGTGTTCGACATGTACCGCAACTGGTACAACACGGCGCCGCTCAGCTTCAAGCTCAAGATGCGGGTGCACTACAGCCGCAACTACGAGAACGCCTTCTGGGACGGCAGCCAGATGACCTTCGGCGACGGGGCCACCACCTTCTATCCGCTGGTGAGCCTGGATGTGGCGGCCCACGAGGTGAGCCATGGCTTCACCGAGCAGAACTCAGGACTGGTCTACTCCGGTCAGTCCGGCGGCATCAACGAGGCCTTCTCCGACATGGCGGGGGAAGCGGCCGAATACTACATGAAGGGCAGCAACGACTGGCTGGTAGGGGCCCAGATCTTCAAGGGCAACGGCTCCTTGCGCTACTTCGAGGACCCGGCCCGGGACGGCAAGTCCATCGGCCACGCCAGCGATTACTATGACGGCATCGACGTGCACCACAGCTCCGGGGTCTACAACCGCGCCTTCTACCTGCTGGCCAACATCAGCGGCTGGCAAACCCGCAAGGCGTTCGAGGTGTTCGTGCTGGCCAACCGCCTCTACTGGGGCCCCAACACCACCTTCGATCAGGGGGCGTGCGGGGTAACCAAGGCCGCCACGGATCTCGGCTACAGCGTGATCGACGTGGCAGCCGCCTTCACCGCCGTCGGGGTCAATGCCACCTGTGGCGGCACCACGCCCCAACCGGGCAGCGTGCTGCAAAACGGGGTACCGGTGAGCAATCTCACCGCCGCCAAGGGGGGCAAGCTGAACTTCACCGTCGAGGTGCCCGCCGGCAGAAGCCAGCTGGTGGTGACCAGCAGCGGCGGCAGCGGGGATGCGGATCTCTACGTGAAGTTCGGCAGCGCGCCGACCGCCAGCAGCTATGACTGCCGCCCCTACAAGAGCGGCAATGCCGAAACCTGTACCCTGAACGCCCCCAAGGCGGGGACCTGGCACGTGCAGCTGAGCGGGTTCAGCGCCTTCTCCGGCGTCACCCTCAAGGCCAGTT
This sequence comes from Aeromonas sp. R6-1, assembly GCF_040908165.1. Classification (NCBI taxonomy): domain Bacteria; kingdom Pseudomonadati; phylum Pseudomonadota; class Gammaproteobacteria; order Aeromonadales; family Aeromonadaceae; genus Aeromonas; species Aeromonas sp. R6-1. The sequence continues at coordinate 7,688 of NZ_JBFODF010000022.1, read as the reverse complement.
ACTGAGTCTGAGCGGGCATCAAGGGGAATAAGCGAAGAGCGCCGGCCTGGTCCGGCGCTTTTTTATGTCCGCTTGCCCGACCAGCGCCGGGCAAGGGTACGGGCCGCCTCCAGCACCCGCTCCTTGGCGGGATTGGGGCGCTTGCCGCTGCGCCAGGCCATCATCACGTCCCAGTGATCCGGTGGCAGATCCACCACGTCCAGCTTCACCAGGCGACCGAACTCCAGATCCCGGGTGATGGCGAGCGCCGGCATCAGGGTGATGAAGCCGTGCTCCAGCGCCAGCTCACGCGCCGCACTTGCTGGCTGGATGGCGTGCAGCGGGCTCGCCACCTGGCGCAGCAGACGCAACTGCAGGATCAGCTCGTCGCAGCCCGTCCCCCACTGCTGGGGCGCCAGCCGCTCGTTGGCAATGTCCTGCAGGGTCAGCCCCTGCCGCCCGGCCAGCGGGTGGGTGGCGCAGGCCACGGCGATGATCGGAGAACGGTAAAGCAGTTCGAGCTGGATGCCCGCGATGGCAGGGCACTTGAGAATGAAGCCCACGTCGGTCTCGCCGGTCAGCAACTCCTGCATGATGATGCCAGAGTGATCCGTGTTGCAGCGGATCTCGAAGGTCTCGTCCACCAGGGCCAGCAGCAGGGGGCCGAACACCGCCGTGGTCAGGGAGGGGAGGCAGGAGAGCCGGATCCGCGGCAATGCAGGCGCCCCCTGCATCGCCAGCCGCCCCCCTTCCAGTGCGCTCAGGGCCGCAGTCGCGGCAGGCAGAAACTGCTCGCAGGCCGGGGTCGGGGTGGCCCCCCGACGATGGCGACGGAACAGGGACTGACCCAGCTCCTGCTCCAGCACGGCAATGCGCTGGCTCACCATGGGTTGTGACCAGCCGCGAATGGCGGCCACCTTGCTGAAGCTGCCACGGTTGGCCACATCCAGCAGCAGTTGCAAATCGTCGAGGGTCATAGCCATAACCAAATCCAATATGAAATATAGCCAGTTGTCGGCTACCACTATATCTGGAGCCCCACCAGAATAGCAGCATCAATCGTCATGAACCGGCTGAACGCCACCGAGCCAGGGAGTTGTCATCCCCCTTGGCTCTGTTTGGTGACGGCGCCGTTCGGGCAAGAAAGACAACAATATCAGCGAAGCAAACAGAGGTATCAGGGTCATGGTGGATCGGGCGAGGCGGTTGGGGCGGTGGTTCTTGGCATTGGATTCCCTGCTGGTGATCCTGGGCTTCTTCGTGGTGATGCCCATGATCAGCCTGCGCTTCGTCGACCAACTGGGCTGGGCCGCCGGTGTGGTCGGACTGGCACTGGGGCTGCGTCAGCTTACCCAGCAAGGGCTGGGGGTCTTTGGCGGCTCCCTCGCCGACAAGTTCGGGGCGCGCCCCCTCATCGTCTGCGGCATGCTGCTGCGGGCGCTGGGGTTTGCCAGCCTGGCCTATGCCCAGAGCGGATTGGAACTGATCCTCTCCTGCATCATCTCGGGGCTGGGTGGCTGCCTGTTCGATCCCCCCCGCGCCGCCCTGGTGATCAAGTTCACCCGGCCACGGGAGCGGGGTCGCTACATCTCCCTGCTGATGATGCTGGAGAGCGCCGGCGCCGTGGTGGGAGCCCTGCTCGGCAGCTGGCTGCTCAACTTCGATTTTGAATATGTCTGCCTGCTGGGTGCCGGCCTGTTCGTCTGCGCCGCCCTGTGCAACCTGCTGATCCTGCCCCCCTACAAGCTTTCGGTGCGCCCGACGCCGATCCGGGACGGCCTCGGCCAGGTGCTGGCGGACAAGGCCTTCTGCCGACTGGTGCTGATCTTAAGCGGCTACTACGCGCTCTGGGTGCAGGTCATGCTGATCTTCCCCATTCTGGTCAAACAGATGGCGGGCAGCACCACGGCGGTGGGCTGGATGTATACCCTGGAGACGGCCATCTCCCTGGCCCTGCTCTACCCCCTTGCCCGGTTCGGCGAGCGCCACTTCAAGCTGGAGAACCGCCTGATGGCGGGGGTGCTGCTGATGACCACGGGGATCGGGCTGGTGGCCTTTGCCACCACCTTGCCCGCCGTCTTCCTGCTGCTCGCCTGCTTCTATCTCGGCATCGTCATCGCCGAGCCGGCGCGGGAAACCCTGATGACCAAGCTGGCACAACCGGGGGCGCGGGGCAGCTACATGGGCTTCAGCAGACTGGGGCTGGCGCTCGGGGGCATGACGGGTTACGTGGGGGGCGGTGCCCTGCACGACTACGCCATGGCCCAGGGGCAACCCTGGTTGCCCTGGCTGGTGCTCGGCACCGTCGGTGTCACCACCTTGCTGCTGCTGGCCAACTGCTTCCAGCGCGGCTCCCGCCTGGCAGGGGTCAACGCCTGATCCTCTGGCAATCATCCCGTCTACCCCGGGCACCCTTCTCTTGAAGGGCGCCCTTTTTTACCTTCTCCTTGCATTGCCCTCCCCCTCGTCTGCGCCCATCCGCCCGAAAATCCCCCATAAAAAAAGCGGCAGATTGCTCTGCCGCTTTTGTCCAGCCCGCTTGGCTGTTACTTGTTGATATCCAACATGTTGTTTTGCAACATGAAATCGATCACCTGGTTGGCCGTCGTCCCTGAACCGCCCGTCAGGGTGTCGAAGGTGTGGTTCATCAACACTATCTCCTGGGTCACCGGCGCCGCACTGCTCTCCTTGACCTGCAGATGCACCCCTTCGCTGTCCTGGAACACCGAGAGCAGGCTCTTCAGGGAGCTCTCGCTCTTGCTGCCATCGCTGTCGAGCAAGTCGCTCAGATCCAGTTTGTCCCCTTCCGACTTGCTGAAATCGACGATGTAGTCCTTGGCCACCTTACCAGCCTCGGTATCCCCTTTCAGCCAGGTGAAGGTATCGGCACCTGCATCCCCCATGAGGATGTCGTTGCCGGCCCCCCCGATCAGGATGTCGTTGCCCAGCCCGCCGCTCAATATGTCGTTGCCGGTACCGCCATAGAGGGTGTCGTTGCCACTGCCGCCATAGAGGCGATCGTTGCCGCTCTCCCCATAGAGGGTGTCGTTGCCGCTACCACCGAACAGGGTGTCGTTGCCGGCACCGCCGTACAGGAAGTCATCACCCCCCTGACCGAACAGGATGTCATTGCCATCACCGCCGAGGAGGGTGTCACCCTTGTCATTGGCCGACGACTGATCGAACTCGCTGGCGTGATCCGTGATGTAGGCGTGCACCTGGGCATCGGTCACCGACCCTGCCCCCAGCTTGCCGCTCACATACTGCTTGATGGCCGCATACCCTTCCCCGCTGATGCCGGTGAAGCGTACCGCGTCGCCAAACAGGATGTCGTCGCCGGCACCGCCATCCAGCCTGTCAACGCCGGGCAGGTTGCTGACCGGCGTCCCCAGGATGGCATTGGCCAGATCGGAGGCATTGACCCCTGTCTTGATAACACCATCAGAGTCGTAGGACTTGAGATCGTTATAGGAGATATTCGCTCCCAGTCCGATCGCCTCGACGGTCACTCCTTTTGCGGTCAACAGCTGGTAACCCAACAAGGCGTCGGCCCGAACCTCATCGGTGCTGTTTCGCCCATCCCCGCCCAGCAGCTGGATCTGGTTCTGGCCGTTGCTGCCCTTGACGATAACTCCCACCGTGGTCCTCGACCAACCACCCCATACTTGAGTCCACTTGATCACTTCCCCTTTACTGTTGACCACTTCGAGACCGCTATAGGCCACGGTATTGCCGAGCACATAATTGTTGAGGTTCAAAGAAGTAGCGCTGAGATAGTCGTCATTGGCAAAAGCCCTGTCGATGATCTTCACATCACTGAGCCTAGTGGTGGTGCCGAGATCATAGAAGGTCGGCTCGCCATCGGTGATGAAGTAGGCCAGGTTCTTCGCATCCACATTGCTTGTCGCCGTGCTTGCGGCAAACCAGTCCGCCGCCTTGCTGAATGCGGCCTCATAGTTGGTGCCACCGTCGGCGGACATCCCCTTGAGGGCATCAAGCAAGGTCTTTAATGCCCCGCTATCGGTCAGATTGACGCTGACACTGCCATGGGTCGTGGTATCGAAATCCACAAGGAAGATATTGACGGTACCCGCATTGTCAGTGCCCGCACTGGTCTTGAGGCTGGTAAAGACCTTCTCCAGTTGTGTGCGGATCGTCTCTATTGCGTCGTCACCGATACTACCGGAACTATCAACGATGAAGGCAATGTTGTAGTTCTGACCCGGCAGCACAACGCTGCCATCCAGATCCCCCACAACGATATTGTGCTCACTGCCATAGGTCTGGTCCTGGTTGCCCGGCTCCCCTTCGGTGGCATTGAAGTAGCTCAGACGGATACTGTCTTCGTCGCTGGCGGTGTTTGACGACTCCGAATACAACTCGCGTGTGATCGCCTCCACCTTGAGATCCACCCGACCGGCGCTGCTGCCCGGCACTCGCAGCGTCAGTCCGCTCAACTTCACATCCAGCGCGATCTCACTCCACAGACCGCTGTTGACGGTGAGAGTAAGCTTGCCATCAACCCCGACGGTGCCCAGCAACTGGCTGCCCTTGTAGAGCTCGGAGCCTTTGGGCATCCCGCTTAGTACCAGGCTGTCGAGCACTTCGCTGCCATCCCGATCGCTCAGGGAGGCGCTCACCTCCAGCGGGTAGTCGACCACCACCGGCTGCACCAGGGTCAGCACGCCCGTATCCTGATTGATCTGGTAGACACCGTCGGCGAACTGGACATACTCCACGTCGTGCAGCGCCTTGGTGATGCCGACCCCCTTCTCCGTGACGGAGAAGTTGAACCAGCGATCATTGATCGAGTATCCGCTGCCCTTCGTGATGGCGTAGTCGGCACGGTTGCCGGACAGTACAGCGATATCTTTATCACCAGCACCGCCATAGAGAGTATCGCCACCCAACCCAGCGACCAGAATGTCGTTTCCAACGCCGCCGTCGAGGGTATCGCCCGACACTGAGTTGCCACCGACCAGCACGTCATTGCCGTTGCCACCGACGAAGTGGTCTCCGCCCCCCTTCTGGCTCACGATGTAGTCGTTGCCATCACCACCCACCACGGTTTCCTTACTAGAAGTGCTATCGGTCAGAGTGTTGGTGATCCCGAGGGCCCCCTTGTCGAAGCTGCCGGACTGGAACTGGCCCGTGGTGATCCCCGCGCTCGGGAAACTCAGGTTGTAAAGGGGAATACCGTTGCCCACCAGACTCAGGTTGACGGTCGGCTTGTCGGCCACCGCCGCCACGTCGATCACCAGCTTGCTGCCGTTGCTGAGGTTGGCACCGTCGCTTATCTGATAGCCGATGCTGGCATAATCGCCCTTCATGTTGCCGACCACGGCGCCGTTGCCGTTGGCGGCATGGGTGCTCGATTCGTTCAGACCTGGCACGAAGCGCAGATGGCCTGCGTTCACCTCGGTATAGGAGATGAGGGATCCGGTTTGCACCGCAACCCACTGCCCAGCCGCATTGAGGTATTCGAGGGTACCGTTCAGCGGCAGGGTGTTGATCTGCACCCCGAGATCGGTCGCGTCCTGATCGTCGCTGGCACCGAACTGGGCCCAGGTCAGGACCTGGGGCTGATCTTCGGCACCGGCGCTGTGGCCGCCGGCCGCCGTCGGCGCCCGATCGTTGTCCACTATGGTACCGGTCCCGCTCTGACCACCGATGGTCACCGAGAGGGTCTCGTTCGTCTCGACCAGACGATCGTTCACCGTCGGGATGGTCACCGTGAAGTCTGTCACGCCCGCCGGTACCGTGATCTTGCCGGTGGTGCTGTTGTAGGTCACGCCGTTGCTGAACTGGGCATTGCCCCAGTCCTGGTTGGAGGCGGGGTTGTTGCCCGATCCGCGAATGGCGAAATCGTATTCGGTCGCTTCCTGGGTCGCATCGGACAAGGTGACCTTGTGCAACAGGTTGCCCCCTTCAGTCACGCTCTCGCTGGAGACACCCTGAACCAGCGGCGTGAAGAGAGGCTTGGTGGCGAAGGAGCCAGTGCTGGCGTCACCGTCACCATCCACCACCCGGATCTGGAAGTCGATGTCACCATCACCCAGGGGTTTGGACATGCGCTGGTACTGGAAGAACTCCCACTTGCCGGTGGCCGGCGTGAACTCCAGCTTGAAGACGAGGTTGCCGCCCGCATCCTTCCCGAGCAGGGTATTGGCCCCGCTGGCGGTGATGGCGATGGCTGAGCCGGAAGCCGTCCGCAGACCATTCTCGAAGGTCGCCGGGTCCAGCACCAGCCCGATGGAGCCCTTGCCGTCCGCCCCCCACTGCGGGGTCACGGTGCCGGAACCATAGGCGATGGCCTGCGCCGTGTTGGCACCGAGGAACTCGATGCTCTGTACGGTGAAGTCGCTGTTGTCGGAGGTATTGGTGTTGCCGTTGTTGGTCGCCTTGATCACCATGGTATCGAAGCCACCCTGCTGCACCTGGAAGTTCTGGTTGAACTCCCCACCCGATGCGTTGGAGTTGAATACCAGGGTGCTGATCAGCACACCACCGCGATAGAACTCCACGACCCCGCTCTCCAGCTCGCCGCCAAACATCTTGCTGAACTTGATGTTGGCGCCGTAGGCAACCTTGCCCGCATCCAGCCTGACGATCAACTGCTCGGAGGCGGACGATCCGTCGGCAAAGTGACGGAAGTCAATCTCGTTGGCGAGGTTGTGGTAAGGCGCAGCACCGCTGGCCACCCCCAGCCCCGAGCTGGAGCCGTTGACATCCGCCGTTACCAGTGAGGAATCGGTTGCCGACTTGAAGCCCAGGGCGCTGATGGTAAAGCCCGCCATGTTCAGGGTGCTCTGGTTGCCACTGTACTTGGTCAGGTCGAAGAGCCCGGTCAGCACGTTCGGAATATCGGTCTTCACCACGGAAACGGCATCGCTGCTGCCGGCAATGGGGGAGTCGTCCTCGACGCTGACATCCAGCTTGCCCTTGGTGACGCCGCTGCCATCGGAGACCTCCACGTCCAGCTGGAACGACAACTTGTCTTCCGAGGTCGTATCCCCGTGGTCGAGGGGGCCCTTGAGGGTCACGTCATAGGTCCACTCTCCCTTGCCGCTGGCATTGGGTGCCGTCAGCTTGACCTCGACCACTGCCTTGTAATCGGCGCCGCCTATCACCCCCGTGTAGCCGACCAGCGTCTTGCTGCCCGCATCCCAGCTCCACTGGACCTTGGCCCCACCGGACGTCAGCCCGGCCGGTCCGTTCAGGCTGATGGTAAGCGTATCATGGCTGTCAACATCGCCGACCGTGATCTTGCCGCTGGCGGCCACTCTGTCGGTGGTATCGCTGCTGCCTGCCGTATCGGTAATGCCGCCAGCAAGCCCTTCTTCGGAGACCACGGCCCCCTTGTCGATACTCAGGGTAGGTGCATCGTCGGTGCCGTTGATGGTGATCGTCACCTGGTGGCTGCTGCCGTCCTTGCCGTACACGGTAAAGACTTCCACCTTGCTCTCGTCTTTGCCCAGGTACTGCACCTTGCTGTTGTCGACGCTGTAGCTCCAGGTACCGGCCTCGGTGATGGTCAGGCTGCCCAGCGCGCCCTGCGGTGCGCCCACCTTGGTGGTGTCAAATGCCGGCTTGTCGTTCTGGTCCGCGTCGCTGATGGTCAGATGACCACCCACGGTCAGCTGGACCCCCGCCTCTGCCGGGTTGGTGTCCACGTCCTCGGTCACCGCGCCAGCGTCCTTGTCCGTGCC